>CAZBJP010000059.1:0-10418 GCA_964492205.1 uncultured Sediminibacterium sp. | reverse complement strand
ACATTAAAATTAGTAGCTGCAATTGTATTGTTTGCAAGTTGTAACAGTTACGAAAAAGCACCTTCAGGCATGATGTATAAAATTACACATGGTGATGGCAATCAAAAAAAATTAGAGCAAGGACAATTTGTGAAAATCAATATTGAATACAAATTGAAAAGTAAGGACACCACTTTAAGTTCCACTTATGGTTTAATTCCAGTTTACTTTCCTGTAGACACAGCTAGTTTAGGTAAATACACATTTACTGAAATTTTAATGAAGTGTAAAAAAGGAGATAAAATTGAATTTTCTCTAAGTATTGATACGCTTGCTAAAATGGGTGTTTTACAGTTAAATGAAATATTTAAAACGAAGGACGTAGTATTAGGGAAAGCTGAAATATTAGACGTATTCACAGATGTAGCAAAAGTAGACGCTGACTACAAAAAAGAAACTGAGACAGAAAAGAAAAGAGAGGTAGAAGCGATTAAAGCACATTTAGCAAAAAATAAAATCAAAGCAGTAGAATCTCCAGAAGGTGTGTTTGTGGTTTTAAAAGAAGCAGGTGATGCAACAAATAAAATCGACACCACAAAGGTTGCAAGTGTATATTATAAAGGATATACTATTGCTGGTGAAACTTTTGATACCAATATAAAACCTAATGATCCTACAGCAAAGCCATTTGATGTTAGTATTGGTACTGGTTCTGTGATTCCTGGTTGGGAAATTGGCTTAAAATATTTTGGTAAAGGTGGAAAAGGAACAATTTACATCCCAGCTATGTTGGCTTATGGCCCACAAGCAAATGGGGCTATCAAACCTTATTCTAATTTAGTATTTGACCTTGAAATTCAAGATGTAACAAAAAAATAAGTTTTCTAGAAGCATAAAAAAAGGCCAAATGTATTTGGCCTTTTTTTATGCATACATCTCTTGCACTAAAATGATTGCTTCTTTAGCTTCTTGCACATCATGAACCCTTAAAATATTAGCACCATTTAACAACCCAATGGTATTTAAGACTGTGGTGCCATTTAATGCGCCAGCTGCATCAACACCTAATGTTTTGTAAATGCTTGATTTCCTAGACACTCCCAAAAGTATAGGAAGTTCTATTGTTTTTAATTGATCTAGCAATTTTACAACTGTAAAATTCTCCTTGATGGTTTTACTAAATCCAAAACCAGGGTCAATGATCCATTGATTCAGCCCTTTTGTAGCAAATTCTGCTTTTTTATGTTTAAAATAATGAATAAGGTCTTCCATAATAGCTGACCTATTAGCTACTGTATGCATGGAATCTGGGCCACCAGTTTGATGCATGCCAATATATACAGCATTCTTGGCGACCACCGTTTCAATCATCTTTTTATCAAAATTACCACAGCTAATATCATTTACTATCACAGCACCAGCATCCAATGCAGCATTTGCAACACTCGCATGAAAGGTGTCAATTGATATAGGTATTTGAGGTAGGGAAGCATGAATGGCTTCAATCAAAGGCACTACTCGTTCTATTTCCATAGCCTCAGTTATCATTTCAGCTCCGGGTCTAGTACTTTGACCTCCAATATCCAAAATAGCTGCACCCTCATTAACCATATCTACCGCTTTTTGTACCGCAAGATCAAGTTGTTCCATTCTACTTTCTGCATAAAAAGAATCGGGTGTCGTATTCAAAATACCCATCACTTTTGGGGTAGCCAAGTCAAGTAAAGAATTTTTTAAATGGATTTTAAACATAGTTTTATTTTAAGGGGCTTATTGTTTATCTTGCGAGGGTTCAAAGATATTAACTAACCGTGTAATTAGCCATCATTTCATGAATCAAACTTCTGCACAATATGATCAAGCAATCGCTTCTTGTAGAGATATTTTTATTAAAAAAACAAAGGATTATGGTACTGCTTGGCGCGTTTTAAGAATTATATCAGTAGTTGATCAAATTTTCATTAAAGCTTTAAGAATAAGAACAATTCAAGATAAAGGCATCCAGAAAGTTGGAGATGATATAAAAGATGAATTTAAAGGTATTATTAATTATTCAGTCATTGGATTGATACAACTTAAATTAGATGATCCAAAAGTCGAAGATATGCCTGTTGAACAAGTACAATCTTTATATCAATCATATGTTGATTTTGCTAAATCTACCATGATGGATAAGAACCATGATTATGGTGAAGCTTGGCGCGATATGAGTCAGGAAAGTTATGCAGATTTGATCTTAGTTAAACTATTACGCATTAGACAAATTTTAACCAATGATGGTAAAACTTTAATTAGTGAAGGAATTGATGCCAACTTTGTTGATATACTAAATTATGCTGTATTTGCTTTAATACAAATTTCAGAAGGAAAACATTAATATATTATGCAAGCATTTTTGAAAACTTTAAGATGGTCTGTTGGTATTTTATTTATTTTCTCTGGCTTAATAAAAGCCAATGATCCATTAGGTTTAAGTTACAAAATGCAAGAATTTTTTGAAGTGTGGGGTTTAGCATTTTTAGATGATTATAGTCTTGCCTTATCCCTTTTCATGAATACACTAGAAATAGTAGCTGGTGTAGCATTGCTAATTAAATTTCCCTACAAACAAACTTTATGGTTGTTATTGAGTTTAATAGTTTTCTTTACATTTCTTACAGGTTACGCTTTGTTTTCAGGAAAAATTAAAACATGTGGATGTTTTGGAGATTGTATTCCATTGACACCAAAAGTGTCATTTATAAAAGATGTTGTTTTACTACTTGCTATATTAATTTTACTCTTTAACCATAAGAAGGTTAAATCAAGTATACATAAGACATTAGGTATTTTTATTTTGTTAAGCTCAACTGCTTTAATAGGATACGGTCAATACTATGTATTAAAATCTTTGCCATTCATTGATTGTTTACCTTACAAAAGAGGAAATGATATCAAAGAACAAATGAAAACCCCGGAAGGAGCTATTCCTGATAGTGTTGCCATACAAATGACATTCTCAAAAGCTGGAAAAACAATACAATTTGATATCAATCAATTTCCCGCAGATTTTGATAGCACGTATATATATCAAGATCGAAAAGAAGTTTTAATCAAAAAGGGTAATGGACTTGTTCCAAAAATTATAGATTTTAGTTTATTCACTATCAATAACTTAGATACGACCGAAGCGCTATTGAATACTAAAGAACCCTATGTACTTATTTTCTCTGGCAAAATTGACCCAACTAAACCATGGGAACAACTCATTAATAGATTGAAACAAAAGTATCAATTAATATACTTAGTGACAGCTGATAAAACAAACGCTATGCAGCTTAAACTCTCCATACCTATTTTAATTGGGGACATGACGATGATCAAGACAGCAGCTAGAGTATGGCCAACAGTGGTCATCATGAATGGGTCAACTATTATGGAAAAGCAAAGCTATTATGAATACCTCAAAAAATAGGTCGTCGTTATAGATATAATTCGTAACTTAGGAAGACAAGTCTACTTAAATCCTGAATTATGTCAAAAATCAAAGAAATATTAGAAAAAAAAGGTCCTCATTTTAATACCGTAAGCCCCTCTACACCAGTTGTAGAAGCATTAACTATTATGCAATCCGAAAATTTGAGTTATGTAGTTGTCATGGATGGTAATAAGTTTCTTGGCATTATGTCCGAACGTGATTACACGCATAAAATTAAATTACAAGGACGTCATTCTGATTCAACAACTGTGAAAGAAATTATGACGCATGACTTACCTGTCATTGGGTTACAAGAGGAATTAGAACGTTGTATGGTGTTGATGAATGTATATAAAACACGTTACTTACCAGTATTTGATAATTTAGAATTTAAAGGGGTGATCACAATGAATGACTTGATGAGAGATGTTTTAGATAAAAAAACTAAATAGTCAATTTCATTATTTTATTACAACGTCAGTGATTACTTTTTCACCCATTTTTTCATTCACTCTTTCAATGATTTGAATTTTTTGAAAACCCAATTCATTCTTTAAAGGGCCAATATTGGTGTGAATAAATAATTTTTGATCAAAAATGTAAATTTTATCTGTGTACTTTGCCACCGTAATACCCATAATTTCTTCCCAAACAGTTTCAATTTGAGCTGCCCTAATACCATTTTTTAATCTAGTATTTTCCTGCACCATTTGCTTTAAAGCATCTCCAATTTTAAATGTAGCCATACTATAAAATTACAATTTTATAATTCAATCAATTGGTAATTATCTACATATTTACTTAATAGATCGTCTACGCGTGTTTTATGTGTATCTGTAATGAATACAGGGCCATTTGTTGAGGAAGCTACCCAAGATAATAAATGAGCCATTCTTTGTTCATCTAATTTTTCAAAAATATCATCCAACAATAAAATAGGAGAAAAACCTTTAACTTTTTTCAATAGTTCCCATTCAGTCAATCGTATTGCAAATAATAAACTTTTTCTTTGCCCTTGTGATGCTTCCTGTTTGAAAGATTGTGTTTGAATGGTAATATTTAGGTCATCTTTATGTATACCAACACTTGTTCTCTGCAAGACTTTATCTTTATGCAATGACTGTTCAAGTAAAAGTTCAAATGAATTATTTTGTAAAGTGGATTGATATTGTATCTCAATAGCATCAGCATCTCCTGCTATAGTATGATACAATTCATGAACCATTGGCAGCCATTCATTTAATAATAGGGTTCGTTTTTCAAAAATTGGTATACCATATTGAACCAATTGTTGATTTAATGTTGCCAATAAAGTTTCATCCATTTGCCCTTGCTCTGCTGACCATTTTAAAAGACTGTTTCTTTGTTGTAATACTTTATTATATTGAATTAAAAAAAGCAAATAATCGGCATCAATTTGTGATAATAAACTATCTATTAATTTTCTTCGTTCCTCACTTGTGCCTGTAATGATCTGAACATCATCAGGTGCTATCATGACGGCTGGAATTTTACCAATATGTTGTGACAATTTGGTGTATAAAGCTTCGTCATAATAAAATTCTTTCTTTCCGGTTTCTCTAAGTATGCATGTAACAGGAAGATCGTCTCCACCAAAATTAAACTGGCCCTGAATCCGCATACCATGATAAGCATGATGCACGTTTTGTGCATCTGGTCTACTAAAATAACTCTTGGTGAAGGATAAGTAATAAATTGCATCCAAAATATTGGTCTTACCGGTACCATTTGCCCCAACAATCCCCACAATATTGGATGTAAAATCAAATTGCTTTTGGATATAATTTCTAAACTGAATAAGGGATAGGGATCTAATGGTCAGCATACCTGCAATTTACATCAGAAAAAGCTGTATTTTTAGTCAAATTTTAAGGAATGATCCTCATTAGCGAGCAACAACTTCCTAGTATTGTAAAAAGACTATCACATCAAATTTTAGAGAGGCACCCTGGGCTTCAGAATACGGTCATTATTGGTCTACAACCAAGAGGGGTGTTTTTAAGTGACCGTATAGTAGCGGCTTTACACAATGAATTACCTAAAGAACAGGTGGTATACGGAAAATTAGACATCACATTTTATAGAGATGATATTAGGAGGGAGCTACATTTGGCTACTCAAACCGATCTGCCTTTTAGCATTGAAGGGAAGACCGTTATTTTGATCGATGATGTTCTTTTTACGGGTCGAACCATCAGAGCAGCTTTAGATGCATTATTGTCTTTTGGACGCCCTGCTAAGGTGGAATTATGTGTCTTGGTGGACCGTAAACCAAGTAGGGAATTACCTATACAGCCTGACTTTTCAGGTAAGGAAATGGATACTTTAACGCCTTATAAGGTGAAAGTTAGATGGAAAGAAAATGACGGCGTGGACGATGTTATCTTGTTAGATCAATAAAATGTATTAATTTCGTTTTTTAATGGCACTATCTACCAAACATCTTCTTGGTATCAAGGACCTCAAAACTGAGGATATCCAACTTATTTTATCTACTGCAAAGCAATTTAAAGAAGTCCTACAGAGACCAGTTAAAAAAGTACCAACATTAAGAGACGTTACAATCGTTAATCTTTTTTACGAAAATTCTACCAGAACAAGGATCTCCTTTGAATTAGCTGAACGCAGGTTATCTGCAGATGTGGTAAATTTTACTGTATCAAGTTCATCTGCTGCTAAAGGGGAAACTTTATTGGATACAGTGAATAATATCCTAAGTATGAAGGTGGATATGGTGGTGATGCGACACAGTGCATCTGGCGCCCCACATTATCTTTCAAAACATATCAACGCTGCCATCATTAATGCAGGAGATGGTATCAACGAACATCCTACACAAGCGCTTCTAGACGCTTTTTCCATGCAGGAAAAAATGGGCAAAATTGCCGGATTGAAAGTGGCTATTATTGGTGATATCATGCACAGTAGGGTAGCATTAAGTAATATTTACTTATTAAAGAAAATGGGTGCAGAAGTAATGGTTTCAGGACCACCTACTTTAATCCCTAAATATTTAAAAGAAGCCATGGATATCCAAGTTGAGTACGACATCGACAAAGCCTTAGCTTGGTGTGATGTTGCCAATGTTCTTAGAATCCAATTAGAGCGTCAAAATCAGCCTTTATTCTCGTCATTAAGAGAATATAACTTAGCTTATGGTATCACAAAATCAAGGCTACAAAAAATAAATAAAGAAATTTTAATTATGCATCCTGGGCCTATCAACCGAGGTGTAGAAATGGATAGCGATGTTGCTGACAGCCATCAATCAATTATTTTAGATCAGGTGGAAAATGGCGTCGCTGTAAGAATGGCTTGTTTATACCTTTTGACAGGTCGTACCAACCCTTAAAAAAATCAGATGCAAAGAATTTGTTTATTCCCAGGCACTTTTGATCCAGTAACATTGGGTCATGTAGATATCATCAATCGTTCTTTACCATTATTTGATAAAGTAATTGTCGGTATTGGTATTAATGCAACTAAAAATCCAATGTTTAGTGCTGAACAAAGAAAACAATGGTTTGAAGAAATTTACAAGGATGAACCCAAAGTAGAAGCTGCCACTTACGATGGATTAACCATAAAATTTTGTCAATCAATTGGTGCAAAATTTATTTTAAGAGGTATTCGCTACGTGAGTGATTTTGAATATGAAAAAACCATTGCTGATGCCAACCGAACTATGGATCGTCATATTGAAACTATCTTTTTAACAGGGGAACCTAAATACACATCAGTGGCTTCCACCATTGTTAGAGATATCATACGCAATGGGGGAGATGCATCACCTTTTTTACCAGAAGTAGTCACTAATGCGTTGAAGTAAGATAAGCATCAATCACCTCTTTTATTGTATCATAAGTCTTTTCAAGATAAGGAGCAAGCGCCTCTTTTTTTACCCACGCAATAGCTTCTATATCTTCTTCGGTCTGGGGAATCCCATCTTGTAAAAAATTTGTGGTCATTTTAAACCAATAAGTAGTTTTCACTACTGGTTCATTTAGATATGGATCATGGTATTGATGCTTTGTTATTGAAATTAATTCATTTAATTGAAGTTCCTGCATACCCGTTTCTTCCATCACTTCCCGAATGGCACATGCTTCAATTGTTTCATTTGGATCTAATTTCCCTTTTGGTAAATCCCAATAACCTCTTCTGAAGATCCATAATATCTCTTGATTTGGATTGACTACAATGCCACCTGCTGCTGTAATTGATTTCAACATGAAATGTGTATAGTATTTAGTAACTCTTACAAAAATATTGCTTTTTTGACGGTAAATTCGTGCCAAATCTAGGATATGACCAACGAAAAAGCAGTTGCAGAAAAATTATTACAAGTAAGTGCCATAAAATTAAGCCCAAATGAACCATTTACATGGGCAAGTGGATGGAAAAGCCCAATTTATTGTGATAATCGTAAAGTCTTATCCTTCCCTTATGTACGTGATTTTATTAAAAGTGAAATGTGTAATGTCATTTTTGAACAATTTGATGGAGCAGATATGTTAGCAGGTGTGGCCACTGCAGGTATTCCTTGGGGTGCCATGGCCGCTGATCAATTAAAGTTACCTTATATTTATGTACGTCCTAAACCGAAAGAGCATGGCTTAGGGAATCAAATTGAAGGAGCTTATAACAAAAAGAATAAAATTTTAGTAATTGAAGATTTAATTTCGACAGGCAAAAGCAGTTTGCAAGTAGTAGAGGTCTTAAGAAATGCTGGACTAGAAGTAGTTGGAATGGTCTCTATATTCAATTATGGATTCCAAGTAGCAGAAGAAGCTTTCAAAGCAGCTGGTGTTCCCTATACTTCTTTAACAAACTATGCGAGCTTAATTGAACTTGCATTAGAAAAAGGTTTAGTGGATGCTGGTACACAATCGACATTAATGGAATGGAGAGATAGCCCTTCAACATGGAAACAATAAATTATACTATATAATTACTATTTAGATAATCCAGCTAAAGCAGCACCTAAATTTAATTTCTGAGTTGTTTCAAAAGCAATAGGCACTGTCTTTGTAAACATCCCTTTGCTTAATGTAGCATTTCCTACAATATTCAATTTGACTGGTTTATTAAATAAGAGATCCATACTATTTTTGACTAAATCAGACATTTGAAATTCAAATTGAGCAGGCAGTAAAAAATCTTTTTGTGCAGGAATCATATAATTAGTATCTAATTTCAACTGCGTAAACTGACCATTATTCATGAGTACTTTACAATCGATTTTTTTTAAAACCAAAGAAAAACTATTAGGATTATAGTATTTAATATTAGCCTTAATCTTATTTTTACCCATAGTTAATTTATCCAATTGTATGTCTTGAAGCCCTTTAAATTCTAATGATTGAGGCTCTGAGCAAGCGGTTAAAAATAATAAGATAATTATAAGAGCGTAACTTAATTGCTTCATGAAAAAAATTTATTAAAATTACAAAACAATCTCCATTCATGGTTTATACGGATTTACATTATTTTGGTTCTTTGTCTTTTTATGCCAAATTAGCTCAATCTGATACGGTACTTTTTGACCTTTTTGCACCTTTTAGTAAAATGAGTTTTAAGAACAGAATGGTTATTGCAAGTGCACAAGGTCCATTACATTTAACTATTCCTATTGTGGGAGGTAGGGCACAGAAAAAACCAATGGCAGAAATTTATATTGCCTATGACACGCCATGGCAAACTCAACATTTTAAATCTATCTCCATGAATTACAAACGTGCTCCCTATTTTGAATATTATGCAGATAGCTTAGCCAATTTATACCAAGAAAAGTATGTCTTATTAAATGATTTTTTAATTGCTACACAATATTGGATCAAAAAACAAATAAATGCGCAATGGCAGGTAGAATTAACAGATACCTCTAACAATGAATTAAGTGAAACAAAATGGATCGACCCTTTTAGACCTAATAATTTCCAGTCTCAAGAAAATCCAATAACCTATCAACAGGTTTTCCAATCTAATATTGATTTTATTCCCAATCTATGCATCCTTGATTTACTTTTCGCAATGGGTGGAAAGCAAACCCATAGTATGTTATGACTTTATTTTAATTTACTTTTTTCTAAAGTTGCAATAGATGCTTTAATGTCAGCAAGATCTAGCTCAGATAAAGTTTGACTATTCAATACTTGCTTTAATAATGCTGTTGCATGACCTCTAAATAAAAGTTTGATTAGTTTTGATACATATAGCTCTTGTGCGGCTAATTTTCCTAAATAAGGTGAATAAACATGCGTTTTTGATGAAGCATCTCTTGTAACCAATCCTTTTTCATGCATAATCTGCATTAATTTTAGGGTAGTAGTATAACCTACCACTTTGTTTTCTTTCATAATATCATGTACCTGTCTTACAGTAGCATTTTCTTTATCCCAAAGAATACTTAAGATCTCCAATTCGCTTTCTGTTGGTTTAAATTGTTTGCTCATAATAATACGATTTGATTCGTAAATCTACGTAAAAATGAACTCGAACAAAAAATCCCTCCGAATATCGAAGGGATTTTTATTCATAACTTATAAAATTTGATGTGTTACTTTTTCAAGTAGCTGGCATATTTAGCATTTTGAACATCTGTTAAAGCCACTCCGTTAACAGAGATTTTACCATCTTTAACTTGAATATTTATATTATCTTTTGGTGCTAAACCATCTTCTTGTAAAGCTTGAACTAATGTTTTAGCATCAGCAGAAATTGTTACAGTAGTTGAAGAATCAATTGTTGAAGCAGTAGAATCTGTATTGATAACAGAAATCTCAACAGTTTGATTTTTTGTTGCTACTGTTTTAGTTGGGTGTAATTGAGCTAGAGTAGGCGCAATAACTAAAGAAACAATTGACATCAATTTAATCAATATATTCATTGAAGGACCTGATGTATCTTTAAATGGATCACCCACCGTATCACCTGTTACAGATGCTTTGTGTGGTTCAGA
>CAZBJP010000058.1:0-10979 GCA_964492205.1 uncultured Sediminibacterium sp. | reverse complement strand
ACAAGCAGGTGGAGCAGATGCTGCTGGCCCCGATGCAGGTGCTCAAGCAGGTGGATCCGCTGCAAATGACACTGTTGAAGATGCACAATTTGAGGAAGTAAAGTAAGATTTACCCCCTAAAAGTTGAATATTGAAGCCCTTTCCGGAAACGGAAGGGGCTTTTTTTATCCATTAATTATTCACATTTTATAATTAGTTATATTGATTATCAATTATTTATAATAAAAAATGATGTATCATATTGTAAATATTTTTATATAATACAAATTTCTATTAGATAAATTAATAATAGAACATATTCTACGATTATATTCTATTAAATTCGCTTTTAGAATTTTTTATTTAATATTTTATAACTAATTGTTTTTCAGTATGTTGAAATCAAAAAGGCTTTTCAAACAGATTTCGTTATTTATTTTTTTCTTTTGTAATGTATTGATTGTCAAAGACTTAAGTGCTGCGACTTTCAAATTTAATAAACTTTACATTGGTGCAGGGACTACCTATGTAGATCAAAGTCAACAAATTACAAATATAGCTACTGTAACAGGAACTGGTTTCCAATTCTATCAAGATGGTGCTCAGTTTTCAGGAAATAATATAAATGGGACATTAAGTTATCTAGATAATAATAGTAATACAGTTACTATTTATGGCAAAATGACAAGATTGGATCAGATAAATGGTAATACACATTCATTTTATGTTGTTAAATATACTGATGCAACTTTTAGTACTTTATCCGGTGAAGCCTATTTATTAATTGTACCAGGAAAAGAAAGTCAATATTCCTCAGGATCTAATGTAAGTACTTCATCAAATTTTAGTGCAGCAGATTTAAACGCAGTTGTAAATAATATGCCTACCATTACCACTGGAGGGACACTTAACGAGTTCACTGTAACGCCATGTATTACAACACCTGCACAATCGTTCACAGTGACTGCAAGTTCATTGACAGCAAACATATCAGTTAATGCACCTACAGGTTTTGCAGTATCTGCTTCACAATCTGGAACGTATTCAACGAGTTTAACTTTGACACAAACAGGAGGAGTAGTTAACAACGCAAATGTATGGGTAAAATTGACTAGTACTGCAATCGGAACATATTCTGGAACCATATCGCTCGCATCTACAGGTGCAGGAACTCAAATAGTTTCTGTATCAGGTACTATTTCAGGAAGTGTGGGTACGCTTTCTGGCACAACAATTGTAGCTTCTGCAACCAATACCAATACCTTAACATTAGTTGGTTCTACAGGAACTATTCAATGGCAATCTTCAACAAATAATATCACCTATACAGATGTTGCTGGAGCAACAAGTTCAACCTATACAGCTACAAATGTTGCTGCAACAACTTATTATAGAGCAGTTGTAACTAATGGTACATGCGTTGCTTATTCAAATATCGCAACAATTACGTTTGACAATGGATGTTATGCATTTGGTGAGACCGATTTTAAATTTAACGGTAATGCGACTTTAATAGCATCGGATGAAGTTAGATTAACACTTGATCAAGGTAACCAAAATGGGTCTATATGGAATAGAAATAAAGTAAATTTAGATTATGATTTTGATATCTCTTCTTCAATCAATTTAGGTAATAGAGAAAGTGGAGCAGATGGTATTGCTTTTGTCTTACAAAATTTAGCTGTGAATGCAGGTTCGGCAGGTGGTGGTTTAGGTTACTCAGGGATTACACCTTCTTTTGCAGTTGAATTTGATACTTATTTTAACGGTGGTGCAGATCCAGGTTCAGGAAGCGATCACATATCATTAGTAAAAAATGGTCAAACAAATAACATTACTGCACATTCTGAATTTGCTGCACCTTATGAGGTAGAGATGGAAGATGGGCTTTGGCATGATGTTAGATTTGTATGGACTGCTGCTACAAAAAACTTTAAAGTTTATTGGAATGGAAGCAATACGCCATTATATAATATTACGGTTGATTTAAAAGCTAATATCTTTAGTAATGCCAGTAATGTTTTTTTTGGTTTTACTGCAGCTACTGGAGGAGCAATGAATGTGCAAAAAGTTAAAGTAAATAGTTATTGCCTTGTTAAAGAAATAGCAATTACCCCAAAGCCAGGGTATTTAAATGCTGCTGCAGCTACAAGTATTTGTGATCCTGCAACGGTGAAACTAGAAGCATCACCATCAACTTCCTATGCATGGTATAAAGACGGAGTATTAATGCCAGATTCAACATCACAATCAATTATA
The DNA here is from genome assembly GCA_964492205.1 of uncultured Sediminibacterium sp. Classification (GTDB taxonomy): domain Bacteria; phylum Bacteroidota; class Bacteroidia; order Chitinophagales; family Chitinophagaceae; genus Sediminibacterium. The sequence continues at coordinate 8,741 of CAZBJP010000058.1, read as the reverse complement.
GTTAGTACTGCTGGTGTATACAAAGTAGCTGGTGTTGATGCTAGAGGTATTGCCTCTACTTCGCCAGAAGTTACAGTAACTGTTGGTGCTACTTTATTGCCTGGTACAATTACAGCAAGCAATTCGGTTGTATGTAGAGGTACAAATAGTACTTTACTAACTTTGACTGGTGAAACAGGTAGCATTCAATGGCAAAGTTCAACAAATGGTACCACTTTCTCTGCTATTACTGGTGCTACTAGTAATACTTATACAGTTACAAATTTAACTACTAGTACTTATTATAAAGCAGTAGTATCAAATGGAATTTGTTCTTCAGATGGGGGAACCATTTCAATTACAGTAAATCCTTTAAGTGTTGCGGGAACAATCAGTGGTGGTAACATTTCTTATTGTACTGGGTCGACCAATAGCACTTCATTGCGATTAAGTGGATATACTGGAACAATTCAATGGCAATCATCTGCTGATAACGTAACTTTTACTGATATAGTAGGAGCAAATTCGGCAACTTATTCAGCAACGGATGTAAGAAGTACTACCTATTATAGAGCAGTTGTTCAAAGTGGGCTATGTACAGCTGCTAATAGTAGTGCTGTATCCATAAGTGTTACAAACTGTATTGAAGCATATCCAGATAATAATTCAACTTCGGTTTCAGTCCCTGTTTCTGGTAATGTTTCAACAAATGATATCATAACAGCTGGTACTACCTATGGAAGGCCAACACCTTCTACTGCTAATCCATCTGGAGCAACAATTACTTTAGATGCAGCAACAGGTACTTATACTTTCACTGCCACAGCGCCTGGAAAATATGTTTATTATATTTCTATATGTGGAGTAAATCAAACTTCAAATTGCCCAGTTACTTTACTACAAATTACTGTATTGGATCCTACAGTGCCTAATAATGCACCAGTAGCTAATGCTGATATAGCAACAACTAATTTAAATACGCCTGTAACTACATCAATATTAGCCAATGATAAATCTGGTAATATTGGAACATCATTAGTACCTTCTAGTGTTACAATTGTTACGCAGCCAAAAAATGGAACTGTTGCTGTTAATACTGATGGTACTTTAACCTATACTCCAACAACTGGGTTCACAGGTAAGGATAGTTTGGTTTACAATGTATGTGATAATGCAACTCCTGCTAATTGTCAATCTACCTATGTATATTACAAAGTTTTAAGTGCTGGAGCTGCCTCTACCACTTCTGCTTTGGATGATTATGCATATGTAACTAATAATAAAACTGGTACAGCTTCTGTTTCAGGAACATTATTGTCAAATGATAAGAACACATCAGGTTCCGCATTAACTGCTTCATTGGTTACAGGTCCAACTACAAACCAAGGTAGCCTTACATTAAATGCTAATGGTACATATACTTTTGTACCAACATTAGGTTTCAGCGGACCTGTTGATGTTGTATATAATGCTTGTACAAGTTCCAATCCTGCAATATGTGCTAAAGCAACTTTGCATATTGTAGTATCACCTCCACCAACTATCAATCCTGATTTCAATTCGACAAATATAAATACACCTGTACCTGGTAATATCAATACCAATGATCTTATCCCAGCAGGTACAACTTATGGTACGCCATTGCCATCAAGCAATAATCCTACAGGTGCTACTATAACTATGAATGCTACAACTGGAAATTATACCTTTACTGCAAGTAAACCAGGTAAGTATATTTTTCAAGTGCCAGTATGTGCAGCTAGTCAAACATCTGGCTGTCCATTAAGTCCATTACAAATAACTGTATTGGATCCAAATAGTACAACAAATCCACCAGTTGCAAATAATGATTATTCTTCTACGAAATTAAATACATCTGTTGTTACTCGTATTTTAGCAAATGATAAACCAGGAAATGTAAATACGGAGTTGATTCCAACAAGCATTTCTATTAACTCTGCACCAAAAAATGGAACTGGAGTTGCTAATATAACAACAATATCGTCTTCATCTTTGATTAAATCATCATCTACAGTTGGTACAATTACTTATACACCAAACAATGGATTTACTGGGTTAGATAGTTTAGTATATACAGTTTGTGATAACGCATCACCAGCAAATTGTGAGGTAGCTACTGTATATTATACAATATCTACTGCTACACCAAATAATGTATTAGTTGCCAATGATGATTATAATATTTCAATAAATAGAGTACCAGCATTAGGTAATTTATTAATCAATGATGATTATGGTAATGCTAATTTAACTTCAAGTCTTGTTACTGGACCAACAGCATTACAAGGTGACTTTGAATTAAGTTTAGATGGAACGTATAAATTTACTCCAGCTTTTGGATATACTGGTCCTGTTGATATTATATATCAAGCATGTTCAGGTTCAACTTGTATCAATGCAACATTGCATATATTAGTAAACATTACTCCACCACCTCCGCCAACTGTGGTTAAAGCAACTTATGTTGCTGGAAGTAGAAGTAATCCAAGTGATATTAAATCATTAGTTACTGAAACACCAGCTGGTACAACATTAAAATGGTGTGATCCAACTGGAACAACATGTACGACTACACCACCAACATTACCTACAGCTCCTGGTACCTATATTTGGTGTGTTAAGTCTGTTGATATTGTAACATTGCAATCAAGTATATGTGCAATGGATACAGTAGTTATTCTTGCTCCATATACAGTAATGGAAGTAACTAAAACTGCGAGGTCTATTAAATCTAATCCAGATGGATCTGTTTTATTGACATTCGTATTAAAAGCAGCAAATAAAACAAATGCGCAAATGGATAGTGTATCAATTAAGGATGACCTAGGCCAAACATTTAAAACAACTTCTGGTTTTAGTATTGCTGCATTGGATGTTTACGGAGGATTGGTAAAAAATGCATCTTATGATGGTGTTTCAAATGTAGACTTAGTAACTAACCAATCTAAAATAGCAGCAAATGCGGTAGATTCAGTTATCTTGAAAGTTTTAATTGCATCTCCTAATATTAATGGTAACTTAACGAATACTGCTATTATGGGGGGCAAAACTAAATATGGTTATGTTACCGTAAATTCAAATGATCCAATTGCTAATCCTTCTGATACAACAAAAAGAACGCCTACTGCATTTTTGGTTCCTAAAGCTGATTTAATTATTGCTGGTGGCTTCTCACCAAATAATGATGGGTTGAACGACAAATGGATAATTATTCGTCCATTTGGTACAACAATTAAAGTTAAAGTCTTCAATCGCTGGGGTAATGTGGTTTATGAAAACGAAGATTATAAGAATGATTGGGATGGAAGAGGGCAAAAGAATTTTATGGGTGAATTTATACCTGATGGCACCTATTTCTATGTTGTTAATGCAGTAGACGCATCAGGTAATATCAAAAATTTTGCATCAAGTATGACTGTAGTCAGATAAAATAATAGTAATGAAAATAAAACATAATTTGATTAAAATGGTTAAAAAAGCAATCTTGGTTTTAGTAGTTTGTTTCATTATAGATGATGCAAAAGCACAAACAGAACCAATGTATTCCCAGTATATGTATAATATGGTTGCAATCAACCCTGCTTATGCTGGTAGTAGAGGTGTTACTGGCCTGAACTATTTTGGAAGAAGTCAATGGTCGGGGATAAGTGGAGCACCCAAAACACACTCGGTTACTTTAGATGGAGTGACATCAAATGGAGTATTTGGATTAGGAGTTCAATTGCATAATGACCAAATTGGTGTATTTAAAACCAATGGTGCCAATTTCATGACTTCTGTAAGAACAAAAGTTTCAGAAAACGGTGTATTATCTGGAGGTTTACAATTTGGTATTAAAAATCAGGCAAGGAACTTAACAGAAGTTTCAAATATCTATGAAAGCAACGATCCGAAATTCATGTCTAACATGAATACAACAGATGCAACTTTAGGTTTGGGTGTTTATTATAATTCAGATAATTTTTACGTTGGAGCTTCAATTCCTAATGTTTTAAAATCTTCTGATAATAATTTACCAAATAGTCCTAAGGTAAATAACACTCATTTGTTTTTAACCACTGGCTATGTATTTGACATTAATAGTGATGTTAAATTAAAACCTTCAACATTAGTTAAAATTGTAAATGGTGCTCCAATTGAATTAGATTTAAATACAAATGTATGGTTAAAGGACTTTATTGGATTAGGTGTTTCGTACAGAACTGGTGATGCTGTTTTAGGTATGGCAGAAGTTCAGTTGAATAAGCAATTGCGTATTGGTTATGCATATGACTATACATTCTCTGCTTTAAAAGCTTATACTTCTGGTTCAAATGAAATTACAATCCGTTTTGAATTTGGAAAGGAAACTAAAAACATTAAATCTACAAGATACTTCTAAGATATGCGTACAAAATTATATTCTATATTATTACTTTGTTTTGTTCTTGCTGCAAATGCACAAGAAAATCAAACTATCCAAAACAAGGAATCTGAAAAGTTGTTAAAAATGGCAAATGCCGAATTCAATAACTTAAGGTATGCTTATGCAATTCCTTTGTATAAAATGTATTTAAAAAAGGATGCTAATAGTCAAATTGCATTAACTAATTTAGCAAGTGCATATATAATTAACAAACAAGTTGATAGTGCTATTAAATATTTTGAATTAGCAAAGTTAAAAGGTGCAAATGTTGAAAAGCAATTAACAGCGCTTCATAATACTAAGTATAACTCAAATAAAAACAAATTTGCTCAAGACTCTTTAGATTACACGCTACATTATTTAGCAATCAATACACCATTTAATGAATTTGCTGTTGTACCAACAAATAATGGAATTATTTTTGAATCAAATAGAGCAAAAAATATAAAAAATAGAAATGAGTTTAGCTGGGATGGTGCTGCTTTTTCTGCTTTATATACAACTAATAACTTGAATGTCATTTCTTTTGACTCTATTAAGTCAGTAATTTGGAATGAAAAGTCTCCTGAATTGGCACTATCTGATTTAACAATAACAACTAGCAATGATGCTACAACATTTTCAAAAAAATATGATTTTAACCAAATCCAATATGAAGAAAATGGGGTAGTATATTTTGATCAAGTTTTTAATTCAAAATATAATTCAGGTAATTTATGCTTTACTGCTGATAGTAATACTGTGTATTTTACTAGAAACATGAAAAATACAAATGCAGTATATCAACTAGAAATTTGGTCAGCTTCTAAAATAAATGGCAAATGGGGAAATTTAACAAAGTTAAATTTTAACAATAATAAAGCATCTTATGCACATCCTGCAGTTACTAAAGATGGTAACAGATTATATTTTGTGAGTGATCAAGAAGGTGGTATTGGAGGGATGGACTTGTATTTTGTAGAAAAGTTGGATAGTACAAGATGGGGTAGCCCAATTAATGCTGGTAAGGTTGTAAATACTTCGGGTAATGAATTATTCCCTACTATTTCAGAAGGTAAATTATACATTAGTTCAGATGGACATGAAGGAATAGGAGGCTTAGATATTTTCAATGTAAACTTGAAAAATGGTATTATTTCAGATATACTTAATATAGGATATCCTGTAAATAGTTCTTTTGATGACATGTCTTTTTCAAAATTAGGTCAAAGAGGATATTTAGTATCAAATCGTTATGGATCTGATGATATCTTATCATTTGATTTTAAAGAAGTCAATATTTTGTTAACTGGAAATGTTAAAATATCTGATGGTTCTATTGCCAAACAATTACCAATTAGAGTGTTAGATCTTTCTGGAAATCTAATTTTAGGTGCACGAACAGATTTGTATGGGAATTTTGGTATATATGTTAGACCAAACAGAATTTACAAATTTGAAGTTACTGAAATAGGTGGAAATAAGGCACTTGTGGAACTAAATTCAAAAGATTATATTGGTAATGCAAGCATAGGTTATAAAAAAGAAGTTGGTACAGTATTAATTAATGTTCCAGTTCCTCCACCAGTTGTTGTTGAAATGAAACAAACTTTTAAAAATTTATTAGATTCTTTAAAATCATTGACCAATGATTATGTTGTTTTACACCATGATTTTGATAAAGTAACATTAGAAAAGAGTCATGTTAAAGCTTATAAGCAATTATTGAACAGAATTAGAAAGACTAAAGATGCTAGAATTATTGTTGTTTCTGCTGCAGATTGTAAAGGAACAGATGAATACAATGAAAAATTGTCTGCAAGAAGAGCTTCATATATTAGTAAACAAGTGATTTCTGCATCTAAGAAGAATGAAACAATTGCAATGCATGTTGGTGAGCGTATTTTAGCGGAGCCATGTGATGAATCTGCTAGAAAAGAGAAACAATTAGAGAACAGGTATACTTATATATTCATTCAAAAATAACTTTTAAAACCCACCTCAATGAGGTGGGTTTTTCTTTACGAGATCTTTGTTGTAGTTTCGCGGCTTATTATTTTATTTATGAAGCGTATTGACAGACATAGGGCTATTTTAGGGGTGGATGATAAAGCGTCCTTAGGTGATTTGAAAAAAGTATATCGTAAAATCATGATGGAATGGCATCCTGATAAATTTCAGGATAGTGATGCCTCTAAACAAGCAGCTGAGGAAAAATCTGCTAAGTTAATTGCTTCCTATCACTTCCTTGTGAGCGTGCATCCTGAAACACATGAGGCAACTAAAGAGGCTTATTTAGCAACTACAACTGATGCGAGTATTAATGATTTTGAATTTAAATCCGAGATTCTACGTGTTGAATTTTCTGATGGAACAGAATATGAATATTATGGAGTGCCTAAAGCAATCTATGTAAAATTAGTCAATGCTGATACGCCTGACCGATTTGCAAGACGCCACATTTATCATAATTATATTTATAGAAGTACAAGTAAGATTGTAGGGGGATAGTAGTAGCATTTTAATTACAATTAATACAATTTTATGACTATTATAAAGCAATTCATGTTATATAGTATGGTTGTGTTTTATCTCTTTGCAGGGTACAATCATTTTAATAATCCATCTTTTTATATTCCGCTCATTCCTCCATATTTTTCTTTGTGGGCTAATGAACTTAATTTATTATCTGGGTTCGCTGAAATAATACTAGGTCTTTTACTGATACCTAAAATCACAAGAAAATGGTCAGGTTGGGGGATTGTTCTGATGCTCATTGCTTTTATCCCAAGTCATATCTATTTTATACAGCGAGGTTATTTTACTTTAGGAAGTTTTACAATGACACCTACCATTAGTTGGATAAGATTAATTTTCGTACATCCATTACTTATTTTATGGGCGCTTTGGGTAAGTCGGAAATAAGGATGGAGTTCTGCGAACATAGTTTTGATAGCTTTCCAAGTGTCCCCATTTTTCCATTCCTGAAATTTCTAATATCCTTACACCACTAACATAGACGAGCAGTAAATACGTAAATACAGGAGAGATTAAAGTGATGTATTGCCAACTTGACAAGGATGATAAAGACATGATAGCAACTCCTAACCATAAAGTGATTTCACCAAAGTAATTAGGGTGTCTAGAATATGACCAAAGGCCATGTTGAATAAATTGATTTTTATTTTCTGGATTATTCCGGAAGGTGGACTTCTGCCAGTCGGCAATGATCTCTATCACAAAACCTAAAATAAAAACTAGCATTCCAATGTAAAATAGGCCATTTTGAATAACACCATTTTTGCTTGCAATAGCTGTTAAGGCACACATAGAACATATGGATACCCACATGCCTTGTAAAGTCCACGTCATAAAGAACCTTGTAGGAGAAGGTTTGATTAATTTAAATCTTTTATCTTCTCCACTTTTGTGTATTCTTAAAAATAAAAAACTGCCTAAGCGAATCGTCCATATAAGGATGCAAGCAGCTAATATAATGCTCCCAATATTTAAATTCGTAGAATTAAAACTATGATAGCTTACATAACTTACAACGGTTAAATAGGTAATACTGCCTGTAAGGTCATAAAATTTTTCAGTTTGATAAAAATAAGCAGGTATAAAGGCAATCCATTGAATCAGGTAAGCAATTAATATTGCTTTTTGAATCAGTTCTAGACCTGTTAATAATGCAATGCTATATCCAATAATAAAGGCTATAAGCGAGAAGATTATATTGAGAATGGATTGTTTCATGCGACAGTCGTGTTTATTAATAACGATATAAAATTAATGTACTAGTTTGTATACAATAAATAATAGTAAATAAATAGTTAAATAGATGCGATAATCATTTCTAGTTTTGAGGTAGGTTTTATTATCTGGGTACATATTACTAAATAAACCAATGATTTCTTTTTTGAATAGAGGTTGTATATTTATTTTCCAATCATTGGTTTGGTATACAATTTTTCTAAACTTACTTCTAAAATAGGTGCTTGGAATACCCCAAATGATTAATAGGATCAATAGTAAATGTTTTATTGTCATATATAAATATAACTAAGTTTTGCAGAATGAATGTTAGAACCCTTCCAACAGGACTGTCGACTCACTTCGTTCGTCGTCTTCCTACAATTGTGGGTTTACCCAAACCCTATCAATAGGACTGCCGACTCACTTCGTTCGTCGTCTTCCTACAATTGTGGGTTTACCCAAACCCTATCAATAGGACTGCCGACTCACTTCGTTCGTCGTCTTCCTACAATTGTGGGTTTACCCAAACCCTATCAATAGGACTGCCGACTCACTTCGTTCGTCGTCTTCCTACAATTGTGGGTTTACCCAAACCCTATCA
>CAZBJP010000057.1:0-11177 GCA_964492205.1 uncultured Sediminibacterium sp. | reverse complement strand
TTGTTTTGACATACTTATTTTGGGGTTGCAAAGATATGGAAATGAATGGAATTACGAAAAAATCACGGTTAATTCTTCTAAAAAGGCTAAAATAAAAGGAGAAGCAATGCTTCTCCTTTTCAAAATATTGATAATCAATGATTTAAATTTCTAAAATTACCCCATTCCTGGAAATAAAGGGCGGCCGATGCCAGCCCTAAATGGCCAAGGCATCACTAAAAGAATCAGTATCAATGCAATTATGTACAAATTCCGTGTTGGACCCGCTTGTAAAGTCTTTTTGTATTTTATATGTCCGATTGTAATTAATATAATCACTAAAATCATCGTAAAAGCGTGCTCCACAGCCCAATACCTGCTAGCAGAATCTTTCATGGTAGCACCCATCCCAGCTGATTGGATCATTTTGATACCCAAAGGTCCAGCAATGTACTGATAAAGACCTACCAATAAACTTGCGTGCGCACTCATCAAAAGGGTTTTACTCGTCTTTAAAGCATCCTTTTGAGTAAATAACTTGTAAATGCTGATGATTAAAGCAATCAAAATCACCCATCTTAAAGTATTGTGTAAATGTAAAAGTCCGTTATACATAGTGTTAGTTTTAAAGCTAAAGTAATCAATAAAAATTAAAGTTGCTAGTCAACCCAGTCTGCAATAAATAAATTGGTATCTCTGGTGCCTTTGTTGTTTCTATTAGAGGCAAAGATAATTTTTTTGCCATCTGGACTAAACATTGGGAAAGCATCAAACCCCTTATCTCTACTGATCTTTTCCAAGCCTGATCCGTCCAAATTGATTAGATACATATTAAAAGGAAATCCTCTTTTATATTCATGGTTACTACAGAAGATAATTTTTTTGCCGTCTGGCGTAAAATTAGGTGCCCAATTTGCTTGACCAAGGTTGGTAATTTGTTTGGCATCTGATCCGTCCACATTGGCTACCCAAACTTCCATATTTGTAGGTGCCACCATCCCCTCTTTTAAAAGTGTTGTATATGCTTCAATTTCAGCTGCTGTTTTTGGACGGCTTGCTCTCCAAACAATTTTTTTGCCGTCTGGACTAAACCATGCACCTCCGTCATAACCTAATGCACTAGTCACTTTTTTTTCTTTACCGGAAGCAATATCCATTACGTATAAATCTAGATCTCCGTCCTTATCGCTACAATAAATCATTTTCTTACCATCATAAGATACCGTTGCTTCTGCATCGTACCCCTTTGCATTGGTTAATTTTTTGATGACATTGCCATTAGTGTCTGCCATAAAAATATCATACGTACTGTACAAAGGCCAGATGTACTTATTGCCATACTTTGCACGGTCAACTGGCGGAGGGCATGCCGCATCACCCTCATGTGTAGATGCGTAAATAATACGCTTACCATCTTTCATGAAATACGCACAGGTCGTCCTTCCCTTTCCAGTACTCACTAATTTATAATTAAAAGAATCCGTTACATTTAATGGCAAGTCCCCCATGAAAATTTGATCACATAGTATGCCTTCTTTTGGATAAGTTTTTTGAAAAATAATACGCTTACTATCAAAGCTCCAATACGCTTCTGCATTATCTCCTCCGAAAGTAAGTTGTTGCACATTTTTAAAATGCGTTTCACCTTCAAATTGAACGGTATCTTTTTGGGCAAAAACGCTGATACTTGTGATTAAAGCAACCACTAATGGAATATATTTTTTCATAGCTTTTTCAATTGAACGCAAAAATAGTGCTATTCGCTAATAATTTAATCCTATCTAACATTATCTCTTTTTTTGATTTTTTTTGACGAAAAAATGACAGTTCCCTAAAAATTCAAGAACTTTGAAGAAATACAAATTATGGCCATCATTGCACCCTCCCTATTAGCTGCTGATTTTTTAGAACTTGGAAAAGCATGTACGATGTTAAATGCATCAGAAGCAGAATGGTTTCATTTGGATGTAATGGATGGTGTTTTTGTACCTAATATCAGTTATGGTTTACCCATTATAGAGCAGATCAAAAAAACTACCACCAAAGAGATGGACGTGCATTTAATGATCGTGCAACCAGAAAAATATATTACTGCTTTTAAGCAAGCTGGAGCAACCATTCTTACAGTTCATTATGAAGCATGTCCTCACCTTCATAGTACTTTACAACAAATAAAAGCTCAAGGGATGAGCGCTGGAGTAGCTTTAAATCCACATACTCCTATTGAAGTTTTGAAAGATATTATATTTGAAATTGATGTAGTATGTATTATGAGTGTGAACCCTGGTTTTGGGGGACAGAAATTCATAGAACATACATACGAAAAAGTAAAAGCTTTAAAGCAATTAATTATGGCTAACAAGGCAGCTACCTTAATTGAGATTGATGGTGGTGTAACTTTAGACAATGCAGCAAAATTGGTGGCATCAGGAGCCGATGTATTAGTAGCAGGAACGACCGTTTTCAAAGCGACCGACCCAATTCAAATGATTGCTAGTTTAAGAAATTGTTAAGCCATCCATAGAAAAGTTAGTAATCCACATTTTGTGCAAATGTTTGGCTTTGATATTGAACAAGTGTTGATTAAATTGTGTTAGGCAGATTAAGCCATCTACTAAACCTATAAAAACTACTACCTTGACTGAAACTATCATCAACCTAGAATCAGTTAACCCTATCGATTTCTTTGGGGTTAATAATAACAAGTTCGATCTTCTAAAAAAGAAATTTCCATTACTCAAAATTTTATCAAGAGGAACGCAAATTAAATTAAGTGGCGCACCAGAACAGATTGATCTTGCGAAAGAAAAAATTGAATTGATCATTCAATACATGGAACGCAATGGCCACTTAAGTGAAAATTATTTTGAGCAAATTTTGGGTGGCGATGACGCAGAAGTTATAGATAATTTTGTAGATCAAAATCCAAATGAAGTTTTGGTATTTGGACCAAACGGAAAATCTGTAAGAGCAAGAACTGCTAACCAGAAAAAAATGGTTCAGTCTGCAGATAAAAATGATATCGTATTCGCCATTGGACCAGCAGGTACAGGTAAAACCTATACTGCTGTTGCTTTAGCGGTTCGCGCTTTGAAGAATAAATTGGTGAAAAAAATTATTTTAACCAGACCTGCTGTTGAAGCGGGAGAAAGTTTAGGATTTTTACCTGGAGATTTAAAAGAAAAAATTGATCCATATTTACGTCCTTTATATGATGCATTAGACGATATGATTCCAGCAGATAAACTAGGTTATTATATGTCTACAAGGACAATTGAAATTGCACCACTAGCCTACATGCGTGGTAGAACTTTAGACAATGCATTTATCATCTTAGATGAGTCACAAAACGCCAATGACTTACAAATTAAAATGTTTTTAACTAGAATTGGCGCCAATGCAAAAGCCATCATAACAGGAGATCCTACCCAAGTGGATTTACCTCGCAATCAAAAAAGTGGCTTAGAAAAAGCAGTGCGCATTTTAAAAAATATTGAAGGAATTGCCCATATTCAATTAGATGAGGAAGATGTGGTGCGACATAAATTGGTCAAAGCGATCATTAAAGCCTATGATAAAGAGCGTGAAAACGAAACAGAAAATGCCTATCATAGGTAATAGTCTAATCTAAAGAATTGATTTCTATATTGAATGACAGATGAATAAATTATATTAAAAATTAATAATATATATAAATCATTGATATATGATTTTGTGCTAAATTGTTAAGAAAAACACAAAACCATTTCAAGGATTATTAGTTTCTTTGCAATACTAAATAAAACAACAACTATGCTTAGTAAAAAATTACTACATTTTGCATTAGCCATGCTACTTTTACCAGTTTTGACATTTGCTCAAAATACGACTGGTAATATAAGCGGTTCTGTAAAAGCTGACAATGGTGAAGTCCTTGTTGGTGCTACAATTAATGTATTACATGTTCCAACAGGTACGGTATACAATGTGCAATCAAGAAAAACAGGTTTATTTGATGTAAGTAACGTGCAACCAGGAGGACCTTATGTTGTCACTGTATCTTATGTAAACTACCAATCTGAAAAAAGAGAAGATATCTATGTTGCTTTAGGTGATGTAGTGAGAGTGGACGTGATTTTATCTTCTAAGATTGATAAATTAAAAGATGTAACTGTATCTACAACAAGAAGAGGCTCTGATTTATCTGTGAGAGGTGGTACACAAACGATCATCGGCCGTGATAAATTAGACAACTTACCTACTGTGGGCAGAAACGTACAAGATTTCTTACGTTTTTCACCTACAGCAAAATTTGTGGGTGGTAATGGTGATTTAGCTGGTGTATCTATTGCTGGTCAAAACAACCGTTTTAACTCTTTATATATTGATGGTGCGGTGAACAACGACCAATTTGGATTAAGTGCGAGTGGAACAAATGGTGGACAAACTGGTGTTGGTCCAATTTCAATTGACGCGGTGGATCAGTTTCAAGTGATGGTTTCTCCTTTTGATGCATCAATAGGAAACTTCACTGGTGGCGGTATCAACGCAACAACTAAAGGTGGTACAAACAATGTGACTGGTACTGTATACTCCTTCACACAGAATGAAAATTTAACTGGCAAAACACCAACAGGTCCAAAAGATAAAGCAGTTAAATTAAGTCCTTTTACTGCAAAAACAATGGGAGGAAGTGTTGGTGGTGCCATTGTAAAAAATAAATTATTCTACTTCGTGAACTTCGAATCTATTGAAAATGAAAGACCACAACCTTTCCCTCTAAGTGGCTATACAGGAACATCTAGCAAAGCAGATGTACAGAAGTTATCTGAATTTGTGAAAACAAAATACGGTTATGATGTAGGTGGATTTGAAGATAATACTACTTCTACAAGTGCAAAAAGACTAGCAACAAAAATAGACTGGAACATCAATCCAATGAATAAGTTCAGTTTATCATATCGTTACAATGAAACAAGCACATATTCTACTTCTGCTTCAAGTTCTACAAGAGTAAACTTTTACAATAATGGTATTTTATATCCTAACAAAACCAACTCTTTATCTGCTGAATTAAAAACAGCATTTAAAAACGGTTCAAGTAATAAAATGTTATTCACTTATACGGACGTGAAAGATGACAGAAGTCAAATTGGTGATCCATTCCCACGTGTTACCATTTTAGATGGAGCTGGTTCTATTGTATTTGGTTCAGAAGAGTTCTCTACTTCTAACTTATTGAAGCAAAGCAACTTTAATTTCTTAGATTTTTACAAATTCAATGTTAACAATCATGCATTTACGGTGGGTGTGGACTATGAATTAAGTAAGTCTTACAATGTATTTATCCGTCAAAACTTCGGGTCTTATCAATATAGCACACTAAGTGATTTCCTAAATGAAAAAGATCCTATCCGTTATGACCGTTCATTCTCAATATTAGATAAAACGACAGGTGATGATACAAAAGCTGCTGCTAGTTTTTATACTGGCAGAGGAAGTGCCTTTATCAATGACGAATTCAGGTACTCTGATAACTTAACATTTAACTTTGGTATTAGAGCTGATTACACTAAATATTTGTCCACTCCTTTAGAAGACAAATATTTCAACTTCTTCACCCCACAAATTTACGATTTCAATGGTGCAAGATCTGGCTCTATTCCTAATCCTAAAATGTCTATCTCTCCAAGAATTGGATTCACGTATAAAATACCAGAAGAGAATATGACCCTTCGTGGAGGATTGGGTATGTTCACTGGACGTGTACCTTTAGTATGGCCTGGTGGTGTATTCAACAACAATGGGCAAGCTATTGGTGGTATCTCTTTGACTACTCCAGCTGATATTGCTAAATATGGTGTTAAATTCAGACCAGATCCATTTGGACAATACACTGCCTCTGATTTAGGCTTAAGCACTAGTGCAGCTAGAGGTGAAATGAATTTAATTTCATCTAATTTTAAATTGCCTAAAATCTTCCGTGCTTCATTAGCTATTGACAAGAAATTAAAAGATAATTGGTCAATCACTGTAGAAGGAAGTATTAGCAAAAATATCAATGAAATTTATTACAGAAGATTAGATATCAATAAACCAGTAGGTCAATTAAGTGGTCCAGATAATAGGTATATCTATAACACAACTCAATTAACTTGGGCTAGTGGTGCCGGAGTAGCAGTAGGATCAAGAGCTCCATATACTGGTATCTTCCTTTTGGAAAACCAACCTTATTTTAATCGTTCTGGATTTGCTTATAACTTTACTGCATCTTTAGACAAAGCATGGACCAATGGATTCTCTTTTAATGCCTTCTATACTTATGGCGCTTCGTTCGTAACACATGAACCAACATCTAGCCAAAATAGTTCTCAATGGAGAAATATGGAATCTGTTAGTGGAAGAAATATTATTGGAAGAACAAGATCTGATTTTGATTTAGGTCATCGTGTAAGTGCCTTTATTGCTAAAAAGTTCACTTATGCAAAAGGTGCCCTTGCATCTACTATTAGCTTGGTGTACAATGGCCAGTCTGGTAATCCATTCAGCTATACCTATTCGAATGGTCCAGTTAGAGATTGGGGCGGAACTGAATCAAACGATTTGATCTTTATTCCTACAGCTTCTCAAATCAAAGGGATGACTTTTGTACAAGGTTTATATGATGCTGCGAAAAAGACCTATCCTATAGGTGATTACCCTTTACTTCCAGCACAACAAGCACAAGCATTAGAAGATTACATTTCTCAAGACAAATACTTAAGCAGCCGCAGAGGTCAATATGCTGAAAGAAATGGTGCTAGATTGCCTTTCACAAATATCATTGATGTAAAATTTGTACAAGATTTCAATGTAAAAATGAACAACAAAAAGTATCAATTCCAATTAACTTACGACATCTTTAACTTTACAAATATGTTGAATAGAAATTGGGGCAGAACTTATTTTATGTCATTTGATCAATATGCATTAATCAGATACCAAGGAGCTACTGGTTCAACAATACCAAGCTATAGTTTTGCTCCTGTTAAAAATAATGCTCCATGGGGTATCAGTTCTAGCACAACACCAAGTTACAGTGCAAGATGGACTAGCCAAATTGGTTTACGTTTCAAATTCTAATAATACATTTAATAAACATTATATAGATTTTAAAAATGCCCTCCAGTTTGGAGGGCATTTTTTTTAAATAGATATTACTTCATCTTAAAATTATTTGTAATTTCAGGCTATATGGGCCAAAATTTAGATCAATTTACAATAGGAATAGAGGAAGAATACATGGTTTTAGACCCTGCTACTAAGGAATTAAAAAGCCACCAGCAGGCTATTGTCAATGAAGGAGAGAAACTATTTAAAGAAAAGATTAAAGCCGAAATGCACCAGGCTGTAGTGGAAGTTGGTACAGGAATCTGTAACAATGTAGAAACTGCTTACCAGGAGGTATTTGAATTAAGAACCCATGTATCAAAAATTGCCAAAGAATTAGGTTTTAGCATTGGTGCATCAGGCACTCACCCTTTCAGTTTATGGGAAACCCAGCTTATTTCAGACCAAAGTAGGTATCAAGCCCTTTTAAATGAATTACAGCAAGCTGCAAGAAGTAATTTAATATTTGGATTACATGTACATATCGGAATGGAAGATCGCCGTATGGCCATTCATATTGCAAATACGGCCAGGTATTTTCTTCCACATATTTATGCTTTGAGTACCAACTCCCCTTTTTGGGAATCAAGTAATACTGGCTATAAATCATACCGCTCTAAAATTTTTGATAAATTTCCTAGAACTGGTATACCCGATTATTTTGAAAGTATCGAAGCTTATGACAGTTTTATTCAATTATTGATAAAAACCAATTGCATTGACAATGCTAAAAAAATTTGGTGGGATTTAAGAGTTCATCCTGTGTTCAATACCATTGAATTTAGAATTTGTGACGTACCTATGACTGTTCAAGAAACAGCCACAATTGCTGCATTGTTTCAAGCACTATGTGCTAAAATTTATACCCTTAGAAGGCAGAATATTAATTTCATTAACTACCAACGTGCATTAATCAACGAAAACAAATGGCGCGCTAGCCGCTATGGTATTGATGGCTTATTGATAGACTTTGGAAAAGAAAAAGAAATGCCAGTAAAGGAATTGATTAACGAGTTGCTAGAATTTGTAGATGGCGTAGTAGATGATTTAGGCAGTAGACAGCATATTGAAAAAGTACAAGACATATTCGTTAATGGAACTGGCGCCGATAGACAGTTGAAAGTTTTTAAAGAAACTGGAAGCTTGATTGAAGTAGTTAAATATATTGAGCAAAGTTTCCTTCAACACTAAGTTTTTTGTTTTGGAGGTCAAAATTTTTCCTACTCCCCAACTTTGAAATCAAACAAAGTAGCAGTAAAAAGTCCACGTTCTCTCTTTTTAAAGATCACATCCCAGTCACCTTTGTACCTTAATATTTTGGGTACCAATAACCCATTTTGCGTATAGGTCATTTCTACTTCCATCTGTACATTAAAATCATATACACCAGCTTTATAGCTTAATGAATAATTGCGCCCTAATACCTCTAAATTACTTGGATTGAACCAAGTAATCATTTGGTCTACCACTACCCTGTCTTTTGCAAAAAAGCCTAAATCTTCTTTAGGTTTAATCTCAAATACATAAGCCAATTTGCCGTGGTAGTCTACATAGTCAAGTCTGTAAGTATATAATTCATGGGCATTATCGTCATACAAGTCTAATTTATTGCCAATCATTGGAATACCAGGAATTTTTTCACCTGGATTGAAAAACAACATCTTCAATTGTTCCTTCGCTTTCTCGATTCCAGATCCTTGTATAATTCTTTTTTTACCTTTAACGATATTGGTTTCACCACAAACTTGCCCCTTTGTAAAAAACAAACTTGCATATAAAGAAGGAGTCATATAATTATATTCCCCATTTCTATCTCTGATTTTTCCAAAAGTTTTTTCTTCCAAGACATCCATCGTTCTACAAGGACCAATTTTATTTTGACGTGTTCTGCTATCCAAAGAGGCTTCCATCTTTTGGTTTTTATCATACATTTCTATATGATTAAAAGAGCTATAACCTATTGTTCTTAGGGTTTTGAAGGCTTTATAAAAACTTGTATCTTTTTTGATCCTTTCTAAGATATTCTTGTAATCAAAATTATTTCTTACAATTGCGTCAGTTAATGTATAGGATTGATTCGCTACTTTGTAGCTTGTATCCTGTGCCCTTGAGTGGCTAACAGTAATTAAACTCACTAAAAGTAAGAATGCACGCATACTTATTTAATTTGAGTCATTTTATAGTCCACTCTTACTTTACCTTTATGAATATCATTCAGTTTTCCTTGAAGCATTTTTTTTCTTAGCGGTTTGATATAATCAATGAATAACTTACCCTCAATATGATCGTATTCGTGTAAAATGATACGTGCGGTCATTCCTTCAAAGGTTTCAATATGTTCTACGAAATTTTCGTCTTGGTATTTTAAAGTTACCTTTTCATGTCTAACAACATCTTCTCTGATTTTTGGGATACTCAAACAACCCTCATTATAAACCCACTCTTTACCAGTTAATGCTATAATCTCTGCGTTGATGAACACACGTTTAATACCTGGAGCATCTGGGAACTTTTCATCCTCTGGCGCTGCATTGTCAAATATCTGTTGGCTATCCATCACGAATAACCTGATGGCACGATTGATCTGAGGCGCTGCCAGGCCAACCCCATTGCTGTCGTACATAGTTTCCCACATATCTTCAATAAGCTTGGTCAAATTAGGATAATCCGCATTGATTGGCTCACTTACTTTTCTTAAAACAGCAGCACCATAGGCTACAATTGGTAAGGTCATAGTTGTACAATTATGGATGCAAAGTTACAATAAATCGGGCGTATATGGGTTCCAAGCGCCACCTTAAAGCATCAAATCCTTATTATTCAGGTATTCTTGAAGGAGAATAGTGGCCGCTATTAAGTCTACGTTTTGCTTCACTTGACGGTCTTTTTTCTTCATCCCCATCTCTACCATGGCTCTTACAGCTGTTTTTGAGCTAAAACGTTCGTCCACTGTTTTAACGGGTATAGATGGGAACTTTTGAGTTAAGTCAAGAATGGCCTTTTTCACTAAGGGTGTAGCATGTGTTGGAGATGCATCTAAATTTAAGGGCTCCCCTATCAAAATCAATTCAACGGGTTCTTTGGCAATATATTCCGTTAAATAAGTATATAAGTTTTTAGTATCTACTGTCGTTAATGAAGTTGCAATCATTTGAAAAGGATCTGTCACAGCCAATCCACATCGCTTTCCCCCATAATCTATGCAAATAATTCTAGCCAAAAGGTATGCGTTAAAATGTTAAAATTATTGAAGCAATCACAAAGATACTAAAGACAATGCTCGCAATACCATTCGCAGTCATAAATGCCAAATTCACTTTTGATAGGTCGTTGGCTTTAACAATACTTTGTTGGTAAATAAGCATGCCTATAAACACCAGTAACCCAATTAAATACAGCCAATGAAATGTACCAATCAAATAAGCTGCAACCACAAAAGCAGCAGAAAATAAATGAAACAATCTAGATATGCTCAATGCCTTTTCACCACCCCAATGACTTGGCATAGAATAGAGCGATTGTGATTTGTCAAATTCTACATCTTGAAGCGCATAAATAATATCAAAACCACTTACCCAAAATACCACTGCAAAAGAAAATAGCAAAGGTAAAATTGCAAATTCACCAGTCACAGCTAAGTATGCACCAATAGGTGCTAAAGAAAGCCCTATACCTAAAACCAAATGACATAAATAAGTAAAACGCTTTGTATAACTATAAAATAAAATTACAAATAGTGCTACCGGAGCTAAATAAAAACAAATTGGATTAATGAAATATGTAGCAACAATAAAAATTAAACAATTCATCACTACAAAGCGCAATGCCTTCTCCGCCTTTATGATACCAGCAGGAATTTCTCGAATCGCAGTTCTTGGATTAAGTTGATCAAAATGACGATCTAGGTAGCGGTTAAAACCCATGGCGGCTGAGCGTGCAGTCACCATACAGAGCAATACTAAAAAAAAGCGAAGAAGTAAATCTGTTGTACGAACCTCCACACTTGAATGATTCAACGCAGCAATGCCCATTACAAATCCAATCAATGCAAATGGCATCGCGAAAATGGT
>CAZBJP010000056.1:0-11245 GCA_964492205.1 uncultured Sediminibacterium sp. | reverse complement strand
CTCAAAAAATCTTCATAACCCTGAGGTCCCGGGTTCAAATCCCGGTCTCGCTACAATATTATTCTTGAGAATAATAATTATTTCTAAGAATAATATAGAAATTACGGAAGTCAGCTCTCAAGAGCTGGCTTTTTTGTTTGGAGGATAAACCAATCAAAATATTTCTCAATTTGAGATCCTAGATAGTATGGCAGGTTAAGAATTTTGTATTGCTTCCCGTTTTGGGTTATGGCATCTGAAATATTTAATGCTCCTGCATAAAATCGAATAGCAAAATTGTGTGGAGCTATATCCATGTAACTATGTAATGATTTTAGCGTGCCTTCTTTACCGGATTTAACTTCAATAGGTATAATCAATCCATCATATTGGAATAGATAATCAACTTCAGCAGTTGATTCTTTTTTTTCTCTTACCCAAAAGTGCAGCGCACTTAGTGCATTATATTGAAACGCTAATAATTCTTGACCAATAAGATGTTCAATTAACGTTCCTTGGTAAATACTATTCAAATCATCGGTACCAATTATTTCTTTCTGTATCCCTACAAAGTAATTTAATAATCCGGTATCTAAAATTTGTAACCTCGGTGATTTTTTTATGTCTGGAACCATTGGTAGGGATGCAGAGGTGCAAGGATAAACTAATTGCATGAGTAATGCCTTTTCTAATGTACGCAATGATTCTCCCATTTCGCGCGACTTATAGGCGGAGTTGCCAAAACCTTCAAACTTTATCCTTTTACCAGCTTGAGCAAATGAGTTTTGAATACAATGCCTAATATGCAATATTTGTGCATTGCTTTTTGCATATTTCTCAACATCATCCATGTATCCATTAATTAATGAATCATAAATAGGGCCTAGTGCCACAAGGTCTTTATATGTTGCGTAATGTTGAACTATTTCAGGCATGCCTCCTATTAAAGCATAAGTATGAAACAGGTTTAATAATTTTGATTGGGCAAATGCAGCTACTGGGACTTGTGTTAACTGTTCTAATGCTGCGTTCTCACCAATAGCCGATAGGAATTCTGGAAATGAAACTGGTCTGATAACTTTATACTCAACACGGCCAATTGGGAAACTTATATTCTTATCAAATAAAGTTTCAAGCATACTTCCAGCAGCAATAACAGAAATTTCAGGAGCAAGCTCATAAAAATACCTAAGTATATTTAAAGCCTTTGGTACTTCTTGTATTTCATCAATAAATAGTAGGGTAGAATTTTTTTTGGATAATGTTTTATTTTTAAGAAAAAATATTGTGTTTATTAAGTTCTCAATGGATGTGAAATTTTCAAAGGGTTCTTTGTCTTCTGTTAGTTCTAGGTTTAAATAGATATATTGTTCATATTGCGCTGCAAATTGATTCACAAGTGTAGTTTTTCCAACTTGCCTAGCACCTCTAATTACTAGTGGTTTGCGAGGTATATTTTGCCTCCATTTTTCAAGTTCTAATAATAGCTTTCTTTTAAACATGTATTAAAGTTATGGTAAATTTGTAATATTTATGTAATAAAGTTATGGTAAAAATAATTATATTTTGTAACAAAGTGACCCTTTTACTAGCTCTTTTTGGGTTAATCGAATTGTTGTGGGATGACAATGCGTAGCTTTGGCAATCCCGAAGTGTTCGGTTGAAAGGCTTTGGGTATTTCGAATTGTTATGGGATAACAGCGAAGTGAAACGAAGCTGGCAATCCAATTTTTTAGAATAATTTCTCAGGGACTTACATTAAATCGTCGGTAGTTTTTTGTAGTTTGACTTTCCGTTAAGGCGCACTATTGATAATTTTGAATATGTTTTATAAGGACGAGAGTTGGTAATAAGTAATTAAAATTATCTCTTTGAAGATTCTTTAAATTCTGATGGTGTAACTGAAAATTTAGATTTAAATACCGTAGAAAAATAAGCTTGTGAAGAGAAACCTACTTTATAAGATATTTCTGAGATAGATAGATCCTCGTTAATTAATAAATATTTAGCCTTTTGTAGTCTAACAGATAAAATATAGTCATTAACATTAAATCCTAATAATGCTTTTGTTTTCCTATACAACTGAATCTTAGAAATACCTAAGCCTTTGTAAATATCATCAACTGATAAGTCTTCATTTGAGAGATTAGACTCAATAATGGAAGTGAATTCACTAATAAATTTACGATCTAATTTATTGGAGGTATTAGATCTGCTTTCAGATGGAAGTTCGCTGATAAAATGCTCACGTAAAATCGTTCTATTCTTTAATAAAGAAACGATAGACTCTTCAAGATAAATTAAGTTAAATGGCTTTGTGATAAACATGTCGGCATGAGATTTCATGCCTTCTATTTGATCTTCTATGGATGTCTTAGCCGTTAATAAAATTATTGGAATATGAGAAGTTCTTAAATCATTCTTTAATGTCTCTGCAATTTTCAAACCATTTAATCCTGGCATGATGATATCAGATATAATTAAATCTGGCACTATATCAAATGCTTTGTTGATCCCGTCATCGCCATCATTTGCAGTCAATATCTCATATGTCCCCTCTAGTCTATTTTTTAAAAATTCTTTTAAATCATTATTGTCTTCAATGATTAAAATGGATGCTACATTATCCAGTTGCGCTTTTGAAATTTTCTCATAATTATGTGGCAAAATATCTGATGTATAAATATAAGTATCCTTTGAAATATCATCTTGAATAACATCTTTTATAACTTGTTCATTTTTATCTTGGTTAAAGGGAAGTGTTATCGTAAAGCTAGTTCCATGTCCTTTTTTACTTTTGATAAATATTGTACCGTTATGAGCATGTATAAGCTCTTTAGACAAAGAAAGTCCAAGTCCGGTTCCTTTGAATGTACTACTATGACCTTGATAAAATAAATCGAATGCATGTTCAACATCTTCTGTTGACATTCCAATACCATTGTCTTCAATGCTAATAATGGCTTTTTCTTGTTCTTTATCTTGATCTATAGTAATGTTGATTGTGCCATTTTCTTCAGTGAATTTAAAGGCATTAGAAAGTAGGTTGAATAATACTTTATCAATCATTGATTGGTCAAAATAAATATTAAGCCCAGATGTTTTATTATTTACATTTAATGAAATGTGTTTTTTTCTTGCTAATTCTTTAAATTCATTCGTAATTTCAATGACAAAATCACCTATATCATTTTTAGAGGCATTTAGTTGCATTTTACCCTCCTCGATCTTTCTAAAATCCATTAATTGATTGATTAATTTCAACAGTCTAAGGGCATTACGTTGCACTAGATCTAAATTATTCTTTAAGGTAAAATGAAGTCTAGGAGAGGACATTGTGTCCTCCAATGGACCCAATATCAGTGTGAGCGGCGTCCTTAATTCATGAGAAATATTTGTGAAAAAATTAAATTTAGCATCTGTCGCCTCCTTTACTTGTTCAACTAAGTTTACTAATTTATCTTTTTGCTCATTAATCTCATCTTTTTGAGCCATTATTTTTTTACTTATCTTTTTATTTTCTTTAAATAAATAGTAAAAGACACTACTTAAAATCAATGCGATAGCAAGTGTAATTGAAATCGCTAATATAATATTGATTTGATTTTTACTAATTAGAATTTGCTGGTCAATTCTTTTTTGTCTTATATCAATTTCTGTTTGTTGTTCAAGTACTTTTTTACTTTGTTGTTGTAATATTCTAACATTTGAAGAGTCAATTATCGTCGATTCTAAATTGTTTTCTTTTTCAAATGGTTCTTTTTCTAGAATGTTGATGGCTGTTTGAATAGCTTCTTGGCCTCCTGTTGGATACAAAATGGTCGCTTTTAATTGATTATTAGCTACCATGTCCATGCCCATCCCACTAACCGCAAGACCATCAACTCCGATAATTTTCACGCTCTTCTCTACTCCGTTATTTTTACAAATTTGATATACTATTTTAGCTATATAGTCACTATGTGCAAAAATGACATTAATGTCTCTATTGTTTTTTATTACCGAGTCAAGCTTCTTTTCGTAGTTAAGTTCATGATCATTTATTTTAGCAATTAAATTGATGCCTTTATTTTTTGATATCACTTCAGTAAATCCTTTGTCTCTATCGATAAATGGGGAAGCTGTATTTAAACCTGTTACCTCAATTACTTTCCCTTTCCCTTTCAGTAATGCAACGGTATATTTACCTGCATTTTGTCCAACCTCATAGTTAGATGCGCCAATGAAAGCTGTATATTTTTCAGAATTGATCCTTCTGTCTATAAGTACAACAGGTATGTTTGAGTTGTAAATTTTTTCAAGAATAGGGCTTAGAGGTTTAATTTCATGTGGACTTACTATTAGTAAGTCAATTTTCATCTTAATTAACGAATCAATTTGTTCTTTTTGTTTTTCACTATCTGCTTGGGCATCTTTAATATAAAACTCAATATTGTTATGAAACGAGACCTCTCTTTTCATTTCCCGCAACATGGTTTCTCTCCAGTTATCACCACCTTGAGCCTGGGCAAATCCAATTTTAAATTTCTTGTTTTCGCTTTCGTTCTTATTGCAAGCTGGGCAACTTATAATAAGTAAAAGCGCAAAATAATAGTAAATGGTTCGAAAATTGGATACTGTCATTTTAAAGGAGATTAATTCATATAGTGACTAGCAATTTGGCGAAAATTCTGGTAAGTACTGTTTAATTCTGTTTATATTTTTTCAATTTCGGTTTGGTCATGACATAAAGCCCCATTTTGTACAAGATGTATTAATCAGATTTATAAATTATAGATTCAAAATTGAATATTATTACTGCATCCAACTATTTTAATAATGCTAATTTATTGATAATCAAATAGATGAAATTAATTACAATTTTAAACATCATAGTTACGATTTCTAAAAGCAGCTAAAGCGTTCATAGATAAATTTATTGTCTCATTAAGAATTGCTATGCTTAAAACAAAATTTTTTAGGTGGTCTATAGTGGCCTCTCTAGCTGGTTTTATTTTTGGATTTGATACTGTCGTCATTTCTGGAGCCAACATCCCTATTAAAAACCTATGGAATACCACGCCTTTGTTTCATGGCTTTTTTATTATGTCTATGGCATTATGGGGTACGTTATTTGGTTCTATTTTCGGGGGTATTCCTACGGATAGGTATGGTAGAAAAAACATACTGCTTTTATTAGGTATTTTATTTGCCATTTCTGCCATTGGGTCTGCCTTGGCGAATAATCCCTATGTTTTTTCATTTTTTAGATTTATTGGAGGAATTGGTATTGGTGTCTCTTCCGTTGTGGCGCCAACTTATATATCTGAAATATCTACTCCTAAAACAAGGGGTAAACTAGGCGCTTTATATCAGTTTAATATTGTATTTGGTATACTTGTCGCTTTTTTGTCAAATTATTTCTTACAAGGGGTTGGAGGTGAGAATGATTGGAGATGGATGTTAGGCATTCTCATCGTTCCTTCAGTTTTCTTTACAATCATGGTTTTTGGGATACCAGAAAGTCCAAGATGGCTAATTATTCAAAAAAACGATATAGTTGAAGCTACAGAGATTCTTAAGGAAATGGGGGTAAAAGATACCAAGCAAGAGATTGATTTGATTTTGAATGGAAACAAATCTGATAATTTAAAAAATGCATTTCAAACATTTTTCAATAAAAAACACAAGACAATACTCTGGCTTGCCTTTTTAATTGCATTCTTCAATCAATTATCAGGAATTAATTTCATTCTATATTATGCGCCGGAGATTCTATCTAGAATTGGGATAGGTGAAAAAGATTCATTACTAAACTCCATTTCAATCGGTGGCACGAATCTAATTTTCACATTTGTAGGTTTATATTTAATTGACATCATTGGTAGAAAAAAGTTACTCCTAATTGGTTCAATTGGCTATATTATAAGCTTATCATTAGTCGCAGGTTGTTTTATATCACATGCGAGTTCATTTGTGTTGATGACTTTTTTATTACTATTTATCGCAGCGCATGCAGTTGGTCAAGGAGCAGTTATATGGGTTTTTATCTCAGAAATATTCCCAAATAGATTAAGGGCAACAGGACAATCCTTTGGAGCGAGTGTTCATTGGGTTTTTGCTGCCATAATTACATTGATTACGCCATTATTTTTAGACGAAAAAGAAGGGTTATTTAAAGAAAATCCATGGCCCATTTTTGTATTTTTTGCACTAATGATGGTTATCCAACTTGCTTGGGTGCTGTTCAAAATGCCAGAAACAAAAGGGGTTACACTCGAAGAAATTCAAAATAAACTTATAAAATAGAATATCTATAAAAATGCTCAACGATTGCTTAAAAATTCCAAATTAAAAATTTAACTATGAAAAAAACCTTTCTTGTTTTATTTGTAATGTTAATTACATTTCAAAACGCTTTTGCTCAAAGACAGTTGACTGGTTCTGTCAAAGATGCAACCACAAATTTGCCCTTAAATGGTGCAAATATCATGATTAAAGGTACTACTAAAGGTGTTTCTACAAGCGCCGATGGTAAATTTAGTATCCAATTAACTAAAGATGCCAAAAATATCATTGTTAGCTATGTTGGTTTCGATTCTAAAACCATCTCAGTAGACGGATTGAATCAAATCGATGTTCTATTATCATCTTCAAATAATTTAGAAGAAACAGTAGTAATTGGTTATACATCTCAAAGAAAAAAAGACTTAACTGGTGCAGTATCAGTTGTTGAACTTTCGCCTGTAAAAAATAATAGTTCAGGTAATATTATGCAATCCTTACAAGGTAGAGTGGCTGGTTTGTATATTGAGAAAGATGGTTCACCAAATGGCTCAAATGGAAGAATTTTAATCAGAGGTGCGAATACATTAGGGAATAATGACCCATTATATGTGATTGATGGTATTCCTACAACTAGACCAGAAGTTTTTCAGAATTTAAATCCTTCAAACATTTCGTCTGTTCAAATTTTAAAGGATGCGTCTGCTGTTTCAATTTATGGAGCAAGAGCATCTAATGGTGTAATCATTGTAACAACCAGAAATGGAGGAAATACAAATAACAAAGTGGAGTTCCAATTTAACAGTAGTACCTCTTTTCAGTCTGAAAAGTCTATGAGATTGAAAATGTTAAATACAGTTGATAGAGGTAGGGCATTATGGCAAGCATCAGTAAATGATAAACAAGATCCTGCTGCAGGTTATGGTGAGATTTACAATTTTGATTGGAATAAAGATTTTAACAATCCAATATTAAAAAGCGTCACGCCAAAGGCTTTTGTTGGGGGGGATCAAAATACGCCTGTTGGTAATACTGATTGGCAAAGTGTGATGTATGAAACAGGAATTGTCACAAATAATGCATTAACAGCTTCAGTTGGCAATAAGAATTCATCATTTGAATTCAGCTTAGGTCATTTGAAAAATACAGGAATGTTAAAATTCACTGGTTACGAAAGAACGAGTGCTAGCATCAATGGAATCACACGCTCATTTAATGACAAAGTGATAATGGGTTTTAATTTTAATATGGCTAATTCAAACGAAACACTTACAGCTAGAGATTTAGGTGGAGCTTCTACTACATTCTTAGCAGTTACTTTAGCGCCAACCATACCAGTTTATCAAAAAGATGGTAAAACATATGCAGGTGCCTTAGGGGCAGGTTATTCAGATCGTAATAATCCATTACATATGCAAGATCTTGCTAAATGGAATAATGCAAATAGATTAAATGCCTTTGGAAATATTTATGTTGAAATTCAACCAATTAAGAATTTATTTGTTAAGTCAACAATTGGTGCTGATAATTCATTCTTTAGCAATAAGGTAATTACTCCTACTTTTAGTGAAGGTGCATTGAATAGAACAACAAATAGTTTGTCCTATGATAAAAACCATTATTTAAGTACCACTTTTACAAATACACTTAGGTATAATTTTAGCTTAAAAAATGAGCACGTTTTTAAAATATTAGTTGGTACAGAATTGATCAAAACAAATTTAGATTTCAACTTTAGTAAAAAAGAAGGCTATGCACTTCAAAACAAAGACTATTTTACGCTAAGTGCAGGAACAGGTAATACTACATTAACAGGCGGATCAACAGGTCATTCTTTATTTTCTCAATTTAGTCGAATCGATTATAGTTTTTCTGACAAATATTTGGCTGCTGTTACTGTCAGAAGAGATGGTTCTTCAAGGTTCGGATCTGATAATAGATATGGATTTTTTCCTGCAGTTTCTTTAGGTTGGAGAATCGATAGAGAGGCATTTTTAAATACCAGCAAAACAATCTCTGAATTAAAATTAAGAGTTGGTGCCGGTAGAGTGGGTAACCAGCAAATTGGTGATCTAGCTCGATTTGGCTTATTTGATACTAGATATGGAACAACAATGGCTCAATTAGTAGGTGGATTTTGGGAACAATATATGAACATTGGAACTGCCTATTCATTATCTGGAGCTAATACTGGAACATTACCTTCTGGGTTTGTTCAAACTCAAGCTTCAAATTCTACATTAAAATGGGAAACGACAAATGAAATTAATGCAGGTTTAGATTTTGCTTTTTTGAAAAACTCAATTTTTGGATCTTTTGATTATTTTTCAAGAAATACAAGTGGTATTTTAATCACACCTCCTGTGGCATCTGCATTAGGAGAAGGACAGTCTAAAGCTGTCAATGGCGCTTCTAAGTCTAATACAGGCTGGGAATTTGTAGTTGGTTATCAAAGTCAACAAAAAGGTGATTTTAAATACAATGTAAGATTAAATTTCGCTCATTTTAGAGATAAAATTACTGAATTACCTGAGAGTGTTCGTCCTGCTTATCCTGGTAATCTGGTTAGCACAATTTTAGGACATTCTCAATTTGACATTTTTGGATATAAATCAAATGGTTTATTTCAATCCCAAGCAGAAGTTGATAATGCGCCAAAACAAATTGGTGCAGGCCCAGGTCGTATTAAATATGTAGATATAAATAAAGATGGCAAAATTGATGATTTGGATAGAACTTGGATTGGTAGTTCTTTGCCAAACCTTGAGTATGGTGCTAGAATTGATGTGAGTTACAAAAAATTTGATTTATCCATATTTGGTTCTGGGGTAGCTGGTAAAACTGGGTTTGATGTGTATACTTTATTTAACAGTTTAATGCGTAGTAGAGAGAATGTAGGACCAGGTGTATTTAATGCTTGGACTAATAGTAATAAAAATACAACAATACCTGCTTTAACACTAACAGACAATAATAATGAAGGTAGAGGTTCTGACTATTTCTTTGTTAATGCATCTTATTTTAAATTAAGAAACGTTCAGTTGGGTTATACATTGAATGGAAACAAAATCTTTAATAAGGTAAGAATTTATGGTATGGCTGAGAATATATTTTGGATTAAAAGTAAAAAATATACCAGTCCAGATCCTGAAAGAATTGATTTAGATCCAGTACCTATTCCTAAAACATTTACAGTAGGTATTAATGCATCATTTTAAATACTCTTTAAAAAAAAACAAATGAAAAATAAATTATTATACACTACATCATTTATTGTGCTTTTAATGATTAGTGCTTGTTCAAAAGTACTTGACTATAGTCCGAAAGGGGTACTTTCATCTGCAGATTTAACATCACCTGCTGCGATTGAAGGACTGGTAACTTCTGCCTATTCTGCAATAGGAAATGGTGACATGATCGGACCTATTTACAGTAATTGGGCTTATGGAAGTGTAAGATCTGATGATGCATATAAAGGTGGAGGAGGTACAGGGGATGTATGGGAAATTGATGCGATGGAAAAATATAATTTAGTCACACCAAGTATGGGGGCTTTTGTATCTAGAAGTTGGCAAAATTTATATAAATCAATTTCAAGAGCGAATGTAGCCTTAAGAGCTGTTAATTCATTGTCGGATGCACAATATGCAAATAAAAAAGTAAGAATTGCTGAATTAAGATTTTTAAGAGCACATAGTTATTTTACATTAAAAAGGTTATACAAAAATATCCCAATTTTTGATGAAACTTTAGCAGATACTGCTATTTTAAAAATATCAAATAATTTAAGTAATGATGAGTCTTGGAATAAAATTGCAGCAGACTTTCAATATGCAATTGAAAATTTACCAACGAGTCAGTCTGAAATTGGAAGAGCAAACAAATATGCTGCACAAGCTTATTTGGCAAAACTAAGATTATATCAAGCCTATGAGCAAGGACCAAATCATCAAGTTGTTTCGATCAACAAACAAAGACTTCAAGAAGTGGTTGATTTAGCACAAGCAGTTATTGCTTCTGGTAAATACGCTTTAAGTAGTGATATAGCAAATAATTTTCTTCCTGAAACCGAAAATGGTCCAGAATCAATTTTTGCCATTCAATTTACAATTAATGATGGAACTACATCTGGTCGTTTAAGTTTTGAAGATGGACTAAATTATCCACATGGTGCGCCTCAATATGGCTGTTGTGGATTTAATGCTGCTAGTCAAAACATGGTCAATGCTTTTACAACGGATGCTGATGGCTTACCAAATTTTGATACATTTAATAATAGCATAGCTAATTTAAGTACTGCTACAGTAGATGTTAGAATTGACCATACGGTTGGTATTGATGGTCATCCATATAAGTACGATAATACTAAGCCATTTAGTAATAGTTGGGTTAGAGATGCTGGAGTTTATGGTAATTTCCACACAATGCGTAACCAACAATTAGCAACTAGTGCTTCTTATTTTAAGCTAGGGCCATTTATGGGCACCGCTAAAAATTATGATATTTTACGTTATGACGATTTATTACTTATACAAGCAGAGGCATATATTCAATTAGGTCAACATGAAAAAGCACTCCCAATTATCAATCAAATAAGGACTAGAGCAGCTAATAGTACTAATAAATTAAAAAAATTAGACGGCAGTTTCCCTTCTAATTATAACATGAAAGCCTATCCTTCATCAAATTGGACGTCTAGTTACGCACTTAAAGCTTTACAATGGGAACGTAGACTTGAATTTGCTACAGAAGGTGAGCGATTTTTCGATTTAGTAAGATGGGGTATAGCTGAAAAAGTTTTAAACGATTATTTAAATATCGAGAAACAAAGAAGAACATTTTTAGCTACCGCTAAATTTACTGCAGGTAGAGATGAATATTTACCTATTCCACAATCAGAAATTACTTTTACCAACGGACTTTACAAACAAAATCCTGGATATTAGGAAGTTTATTGATTTAATAAGCACAAATCATTTGTAATAGGTAAAAATAAGGGGAG
>CAZBJP010000055.1:7129-11487 GCA_964492205.1 uncultured Sediminibacterium sp. | reverse complement strand
TCTGCTGCTGTTGCAACTGATTCAACTGCTACTGATTCTGCTGCTACTAAGTAGTTCTAGAAGTTTATTTTATAACTTCTTGCAAGAAGGTCCTTTCCGAAAACTCGGAAAGGATTTTTTTTTTTTGTACTAAGACAAAGTTAGACAAGCCTATTAGTGAAAGATTAAATACATTTTGGCATCAATATTGCCTATATATTAGGAGACTCATTAGGTCTATTTATTTAGCTAGACTTATGTCATTTTGACCAGAATTATAAAAAACAAAACATTGAATAAGCAATTTTTATTTAAAACTGAAGAAGACAACGAATTCATCCCTTTATTCACTTTTAACGAGCAGGATATGGAAAATGAGCCAACTATTGTTATTGAAGAGATGATCCCAATCCTACCTTTAAGAAATACGGTATTGTTTCCAGGTGTGGTGATTCCAATAACTGTTGGCAGGGATAAAAGTATTCAAGCGGTCAAAGCAGCCTATGCAAAAGATAAATTGGTGGGCGTGTTGGCACAGAAGGATGGCAACATTGAAGATCCTAATCCAGCTGATTTATGTTCGATAGGTACCGTGGCTAAGATTATTAAAATGATCAAGATGCAAGACGGTGGGACCACCATAATTATACAGGGTAAAAAACGTTTTGAACTATTGGAAATGGTGGAAGAAGATCCTTTTTTTAAAGGGAAAGTGAAATTGATTGAAGATACCCCTGTGCAAAAAGATGACAAACATTTTCAAGCCTTATTGTCTACTATAAAAGACCTTGCGGCACAGATTATTCAATTGTCTCCTAATTTTCCTTCCGAAGCAACTATGATCTTGAAGAATATAGAAAGTCCTATGTTCTTAATCAATTTCGTGGGGAGTAATTTAAATATTGAATTACAAGAGAAGCAAGGTTTATTAGAGATCAATGGGATCACTGAAAAAGCTGAGAAATTGGTGGAGTACTTGCAAAAAGAATTGCAATTTGTTGAGCTTAAAAACAAAGTAGCCAATAAGACCAGGACAGAAATAGACAAGCAGCAGAGAGATTATTTTTTACAGCAGCAATTGAAAAGTATTAAGGATGAATTAGGGGGTGATCCTAATGAACGTGAAGTGGCTGAAATGAAAAAGAAAGCCGAGCATAAAAAATGGCCAGATACTGCAAAGAAGTTATTTCAGAATGGGCTAGAGAAATTGGAGCGTATGCACCCAAGTACACCAGATTATTCTGTAGTATACAATCATTTAGATTTATTATTAGACCTTCCTTGGGATGAATATACAGATGATAATTATGATTTAAAGCATGCTAAGAAGGTGTTGGATGATGATCATTATGGGATGGGTAAAATCAAGAATCGTATTTTAGAATACTTAGCTGTATTGAAATTAAAAGGAGATATGAAGAGTCCAATCCTTTGTTTCTTAGGACCTCCAGGGATTGGTAAAACTTCTTTGGGTAGATCGATTGCACATGCGATTGGTAGAAAATATACACGTGTGAGTTTAGGTGGATTGCATGATGAGAGTGAGATAAGAGGTCATCGTAAAACTTATATTGGTGCCATGCCAGGAAGAATCATTCAGAGCATTCGAAAGGTGAAGACGTCTAATCCAGTCATGATATTAGATGAGATTGATAAAATTGGTAAAGACCTAAGAGGTGATCCCTCTTCTGCCTTATTGGAAGTATTGGATCCTGAACAAAACCATAGCTTCTATGACAATTATCTAGAGTCAGAATATGACTTGAGTAAGACTTTATTTATTGCAACGGCCAATGACATTAGTCAAATTCAACCAGCATTAAGAGATCGTTTAGAAATCATCGATTTGAGCGGTTACGCTGTAGAAGAAAAAGTGGAAATTGCAAAAAGGCATTTACTACCAAAGCAAAAATCACTTCATGGACTAGAGAAATACAATTTCAAAATCCAAGACAATGTATTAGAAAAAGTAATCGAAGATTATACAAGAGAAAGTGGTGTGCGAGAATTAGATCGTCAATTGGCGTCCATCATGCGTTATCAAGCGAAGCAGATAGCTTACAAACAAAAAATTAAGCCAACTGTAAGTAAATTAGACTTGCTTAAAATTTTGGGACAACCAAGATATAGCAATGAGATTTATAAAACTGTGAACATGCCAGGTGTGGCAGTTGGTTTAGCATGGACGTATGTTGGTGGAGATATCTTGTTTATTGAAACCTTACTTTCAGAGGGTAAAGGAGAATTGAAATTAACAGGTAACTTGGGCAATGTCATGAAAGAAAGTGCGACAACAGCATTGACTTACTTGCAAGCCAATGCTAAAAAAATTGGAGTTGATCCCGAATTGTTTAAAACTAAGTCTGTGCATATGCACGTTCCAGAAGGTGCCGTGCCAAAAGATGGTCCAAGTGCCGGTATTACGATTTTGACTGCTTTAAGCTCTGCTTTTACTGGAAGAAAAGTAAAACCATTCTTGGCTATGACCGGGGAGATTACGCTGAGAGGTCAGGTGTTGCCAGTGGGTGGTATAAAAGAAAAAATATTAGCAGCTAAAAGAGCAGGTATGAAAGAAATTATTCTTTGCTGGCAAAATGAAAAAGATGTCAATGAAATTGACCAAGCTTTTATTAAAGGCTTGAAGTTCTACTATGTAAAAAATATGCAGCAAGTGTTAGATTTAGCGCTTGTTTAGTTGATATTTAAATTCCAAACCCTAGCTTTGTTGTATGTCTTATTCAAGATGCATTCATAAGCTAGGGTTTTTCATTGCCTGCTATTTTTTAATCGGAGTATACTTTTTCGGTAGTAAGGGTTATGCACAAACTACGGCAGGCAATGCCGTCTACCAATTTTTAAAATTACCTTTTTCTGCCAAAGCAACAAGTTTAGGCGGACTTAATATTAGTTCCATAGGAAATGAATATGGTGTGAATGATTTAGGACTTGCAATGACACAACCTGCATTACTTACAACAGGTATGGATGGGAATTTACAAGTAAGTGTGAAGCCTTATTTTGCAGGGATACAACAATATGATTTAAATGGTGCATCTAAGTTAAAATCGGATTGGGTGATAGGTTGGGGCCTTCATTATATGGACTATGGAAGTATTGAACAAACGGATGTATTAGGTAATACATATGGGATGACCAGCCCTAATGAATATGCAATTCAAGTAGGTATTGCAAAAACTTATTTAGAATATTTTCATTTTGGCACACAAATCAAATTCATTCAGTCAAGCTTTGGGGCCTATCGGTCCAATGGGGTTGCTATGGATGTGGGTGTGCGGTATCAAGCACCAAATGGGCTATCACAATGGAGTGTGTTATTGCAAAATGTAGGTACCCAATTAAAATATTTTCAAGTGAAAGAAGAACTGCCATTGAATTTAATTTTGGGCTGGTCCAAAAAATTGGCTAATGCACCTTTACAATTTTCTATAACGGCTGAAAGACTTTCTGTTTGGAATGACAACTATTATGATGTTGATTTTTACAACCAAGAGGGCTATACAAAACCAGGATCTTTGCAAAATGTTTTCAATCATCTAATATTGGGAACACAATTATACATAGGCCAAAGTTTTGAATTGGATTTTGGCTATCATGTTGCGCGTAGGTTTGAATTAAATATACCTAATCAACCAAATAGTTTAAATGGATTGAGTGCTGGATTCGGCTTTCCTTATAAGCGCATACAGTTTCAATATGGAACAGGTTTTTTTCAAAGGAATAATTACCATCATTTTACCATACAATATGCTTTGAAGCAAAAATAAAAAGGACTGAAGTGATCTTCAGTCCTTTTTATTTTTAAATACATCTTTTAAAGATTATTGTTTTTTCTTGGGCATCACTGCTTTTGGTTTATTAGCAGGTGTTGTTGCTTGTTTAGGTTCTGTACTTGGTTTCTTAGGAGCGGCTGGTTTATTCGCCGGTGGGGCAGTTGTAGCTGGTGTCACTTCAGCTGGTTCACTATTGGAAATTAAACTATAATCAGATTCGGCTTCAATGTTTTCTGCATCTTGGTCTGGAATGGTTAAATCAATACTTGAATCCTTTCCTACAAAATTGACATTAAAATCGGTACTTAAATTATCAGGCCTAACAAAACTTGCATTTCTATCTAAATTACAAGCAGGATCGTTTGCTACTTTATTCATAAAGTAAGCCCAAATAGGTAATGAGCCATGAGCCCCTTGTCCAAAGTAATTATCAGTAAATCGAATATAACGATCATCTGCACCTACCCATGCACCAGCTAAAATTTGTGGGGTATAACCCATAAACCATAAGTCGCTATTATCATTGGTTGTACCAGTTTACCAGCCACTGACTGCGTACCAATATCATAAGAGTACATACTTCTTCCA
>CAZBJP010000055.1:0-7119 GCA_964492205.1 uncultured Sediminibacterium sp. | reverse complement strand
CCTTCCATCATACTTACCATGGAATAGGCAGTTAATTCACTAATCACTTTTCTTCTTTGTGGTGAAAAGCTTTCTAATACATTACCATTTTTATCTTCGATGCGATTAATGAAGAATGGTTGTGCATTGTATCCTCCACCTGGGAACATTGTGTAGGCTTGTACCATTTCAAATAAAGAAACCTCACATGCACCCAATGCAATTGAAGGGTAGGCAGGAATATCGGCCTGGATATTAGTCTTCTTTAAATAAGATACTAGCTCTTTTGCTGCTTCATTGCCATCTCCATTAATTTGTTTCATGATGTATGCAGTGGCACAGTTTCTTGATTCTGCTAAAGCTTGTGCCATTGGCATAGCTTGTCCAGTACAAGATTTTGGTGTATTGGGTACCATGCCATAGCCTTCAAAATTTTGTTGTTGGTCTTGGACAATACTGAATGGTGTAAAGCCTGCTTTTTCAATAGCTAGTGAATACAATAGTGGTTTCATAGTAGAACCTACTTGTCTTCTTGTATTGATATTGACATGGTCATATTTGAATGTTTTAAAATCAATACCACCTACCCAAGCTTTCACTTCGCCAGTAAATGGGTCAACCGCTAAAAAACCAGTTTGCAGCATCTGCTTGTGGTACTTTAAGGAATCTAATGGTGTCATGATGGTGTCGATAAATCTATTTTTATTCCATGCAAACACACGCATTGGTAAAGTTTCGTCAAATGATTTTCTAATATCAGTTTCATCCACATCCTCACGCTTCATATTTCTCCAACGGTCTGTTTGTTTGACGGCTAACTCCAATTGGTTATTAAAGTCTTTCCATACAGAGCCTGTTTTAATATTCGCTTGTTTATTGAACTCTTTTTGTAAATAAGCCATATGTCTTGCCACAGCTTCTTCTGCATATAATTGCATACGAGGGTTGATGGTGGTGTAAATTTTTAAACCATCTCTGTACAAGTTATACGCGTCTCCATTGTTTTTTTTATGTTCCTTACACCATTTCTTCATGTATTCACCAAGGTAACTTCTGAAATAGGGTCCTAGGCCATTGTTTTCATCTAATTTCTTGAAATTAGTAACTAATGGTAATGCCTTTAATTGAGCTGCTTGTTCATTGGAAATGTATTTTTGACCAGCCATTCTATTTATTACTAGGTTCCTCCTTTCAAGTGCCAATTTGGGATTTCTATTTGGATTGTATTTTGTAGGCGCATTGATCATGCCGATCAACAAAGCAGCTTCTTCTATAGTTAATCTGTCTGGTTCTTTTTGGAAAAAAGATCTAGATGCATTGCTTACACCAAATAAATTTTCGCTAAAAGGCACCGTATTTAAATACAAAGTAATAATTTCTTGCTTTGTAAAATTGCGTTCTAGTTTGATGGCAATGATACTTTCTTTTATTTTTTGAATAATTCTTAAGAGTTTATTTTTTGTACCCCAATTGTCTGTAAATAAGTTTTTGGCAGTTTGCATGGTGATGGTTGAAGCACCCCCTTGACTTCCAAGAAAAGCAACCGCCCTTAATAAACCTTCTCCATCGATACCATAGTGGTCATAGAATCTTTTATCTTCAGTTGCAACTAATGCTTGTAATAAGTAAGGGCTAATATCTCTATACTTTACACTAATCCTGTCTTCTAAGTAAAACTTACCCATTGGGGTGCCATCTTGCGCATATACCTGACTAGCCAAAGAAGCGGTAGGGTTTTCTATATCATCTAAATCGGGCATGTCTCCGATCCACCCAAAGTTAAGCATGAGGATAAAGAGTATAAATACGCCTGCTGTAATTAGGTAATATTTCCAGAATAGCCTTACCCAATTCTTTGGTCCCTTCTTTGTTTCTTTTGCTTTTGTTTTATTTTCTGAATTCACTTGATTACCCTTTAAGGTTTAAAATTATAATTTACTTTATCACGTTTATATTGTGTTAGATTTGCTTCATTCATTATTTGTACAATATTTGATTTCCCAATTAATATCAGTTCATATTGTTTTTTAGGAATAAATGAAATAATTTCTGTACTTAATCTAGGTTTAATTTTTTGAATGTATAGTATACCTTCTGCTGCATTTACAAAAGGGCCAATCCAAACTAAATGACTTTGTTCTGTAAATTGTACAAAAGTAACTGACAAATTTAGTTTTTTAAATTCTTCGGCATGGACGTCTTTTAATGCATTTTGAATTTCTTTTACAAAAGTAGTAGTAACATTCGTAGTTTGTATAGCAATATAATGTTGCTCTAAGCTATCGTTGGTAAAAACAAGTTGAGGTACTGATGTATCTATAAGTGTGCTATCTTTTTTCTGCTTATTAGCTATCTTGTTTTCTGCATTTTGAATCGAATTTACTATTTGGTTTTTCTCTTTTTTGTCAGTTTCATCTTCTGTTTGAGCCGGTTTAGTTATTTTAACTATTTTTAAATCTTTTAGATATTGCTCGGTTGCTTTTCTGTTATTAATCTCAGTGATGATGTTTTTTGCTCTTGCCTTGATTGACTCAATTTTATTTTGTGCAATAATTTCATTCAATAATTCAATGGCAACACTATCCAATTGTTCCTGTGCATACATTTTTACTTTAAGGAACTGGTAGGGAGTTTGCCATTTTGTACCCCTGAACTGTTTTTCAACTTCATTCATTTTTAATTTAAAGTTATCCCAGTCTCCAATTTGTGCTAAAAAGTAGTTTTCTTTATAAACCTCTGCACTGTTTTTATTGAGTAAATCTATTGTTTCTTTTGCATTTTTTTTCTTGATATAACTTCCTTCAGGAAACTGTGAAGTGATTATTTTAATAATACTATCAGATTTTGATGATTCGCCAATATGTAAATAATGACTTGCTAAGTCTAAAAGGGCATTTTCTGTTGTGGTTGAGTCTATATTTTTCTCTATCAGTAATTTATATCTTGGGTAAGCTTTTTCAAAATCGTTGAGTTCATATAAAAACGTCCTAGCAATGGAAAGGGTATTTGTATTCCAAATTTGAATTGACTTTTCCAAGTCTGACTTAGTTTGAAGAAGGGCTATTGAAAGTGCTTTTGCTGTATCATTTTTTTGCTTTTTTAATAGAGATTTATTATTTAAACTGGACACTTGCATTTCGGGTGCCAGGCTATTATTTATTGGTGTAGATTTAGTTAATTGAATACTTGTTTTTCGCCTCCAGTTATCGACATTCGGTCTATCGCCCCATTTTTTTATAAAATTTGTATTTCCTGTTATTATGTTTTGAGGATTATCAAAATAAAAATCATTTTTAGGTGCTTGCTTAGTCATACTTGTTGTTGCAAAAGCATTGGGAAAAGTATAGCCTTTATTTTGGTTGTTATTCTGCTGTAAACTTTGGCTTGTTTCTGCCGTATTTTTAGGTTTCGGATCAATTAATAATTGGATGTTCTGTGCTTCTAAAATAGCTATTCTTTTTTGCCATGCTAATGCAATTGCTTCTTGATCCTTTTCCGGTAAGGTATAAATATATTGTAGGCTATCTTCTTTTGCAATTATTTGAGCTGTCGTAGCTATTTTATTTATCCATTTAATTCTTAAAGCTATTTGTTCATAGTTAGGATAACTTTTTAAGAGCCCAGTTAATTGTTCGTAGGCTATTTTAGCTACTTCGAAATTATCTGCTTGGTAATTCAAAGCACCTAATTGAACCAAAGCTTTTTGTTTTAGTTTTGAATTTCGTTCGTTTTTTTGAATGGAAGCAATCAGCCATTGATTTGCTTTTTTGGTCGCTTGATTACGTAATGCAAGTTGAGCCATCTCGTAATAGATAATATCAGCAAAAGGTTGATATTTATCTCTTTTAAGCATGCGTTCTAGTGCATTGGCTAGGGATTCCCAAGATTTTTCACCTCGGCTAGCATCAATACTTGCCATGTAGATACTTGCATATACTGCAATAATTGGTTCAGAAGCAATAGTCCCGGCTTTTCTATACCATTGGTAGGCTAAATCAATTTTTTGTTCCTTTTCAAACATTTGAGCAATTAAGTAAGACCATCTTGCTTTTGTAAGTAAGTCTTGTGCATTGTCTAAGCCTTTTATTAAGTAATTAGCGGCACTGTCATAAATACCAGACTGGTAATACCCATAGGCTAATTGTTCAAATAAAAATGGATGTAGTCGTTTTGGGAAACCTGCATCTGTTTTTAATAATTGTAGTAAACTAATTCCTTCATTTAATTCTCCTGCTTCAAAATAGTTTCTTGCTTGCCAGATCATACTTTCGTTTCTGACATTTTTATTTTCCCATGCACGGTTATTTTCTGCAGATGCAATACTAAATTTGCCAGTATTATTCAAGTTACTTCCAATGGGTAAATCTGCTTCAGCTTCTTTATCATAAAAGGAGTAGTTAATAAACTGCAAAATACTTGCGGCGGTATCAAAGTTTTTGTGAAATAGGTAAGCTTTTGCTAGTAATAAATAGGCATCATCTACATAATTACTCCTTAAATCATGTAATACGATATTGGCATTACATCTATAAATAATAGAGTCAATGGATTCTTTTGCTGTGACACTTAAGTCGTAATCGTAAAAAGGTAATAACTCTGTAAAATCATCTTCATGTTGATCCCTTGCTTTTTGAATGATTTCATTCAAGGAGACTTCAGCATTGAATAGATAATTAAATTGTGAAACCGTATTCTGGTAGGCACGACGACCAAGGGTGTATTTCTTATTTAGCAAACGCTCATACGGTAGCGGTTTATCAATTTCGTTAATCCCTGATTTCTCTAGTAATGAATTGGTTTTTTTATTTAAGTCCTCTTTTGCAGACGCTATTTTTTTATTGAAAAAACTATTTATTTTTTTTTGGTTGCTGTCAAGGAACTGGTTCGCTTTTTTAACGAGCTTTGAGTTATTGATGTCTAGGATCGATTTTGTCGTGTCCTGTGCATAAGTTTGACTACTCCAAATAGATAGGAT
Source organism: uncultured Sediminibacterium sp. (assembly GCA_964492205.1). GTDB lineage: Bacteria > Bacteroidota > Bacteroidia > Chitinophagales > Chitinophagaceae > Sediminibacterium. The sequence goes on along the minus strand of CAZBJP010000055.1, from coordinate 2,165 downwards.
CCCAATTGCCGTCAGGCAAAAAAAGCGTTTAAATAGAGAATAATGACAATATTGTAGCATAGGGTTAAAAACGCCTTAAAAATACGGCATATTCTCTTTAAATAAAGCAAAGGTTGTACCTTTATAAAGATTCAAGATTATGGCAAACTTTGATATTAACAATACTTTTAAGCGAAGGAGTAGTACATATAGATTGGTGGTGACCAATGATGATACCTATGACGAGGTCATTGCGTTTAGGTTGTCAAGAAAGTCAGTGTACCTGGGCTTTAGTATTGCATTTATGTTTTTAGTGGGTTTGACCATTGCTTTAATTGCTTTTACCCCTTTAAAATATTACATACCTGGTTACGGAACCAAAGAAAGCAGATCTGCTTTAGAATTACTTAAAATTCGTACCGATTCGTTAGAACAAGCGGTACATTTTAAAGAGCAATATATAGAAGGGATCAAGAAAGTATTATCCGAAGGGAATCCGAAACAATTGGATACTATCCCTTTAGCACTTCCTGAGAGTTTGCCATCATTAGACTAATTCCATTATGTTAAAAGATAAAAATAATGCAACTATTCAATGGGCAAAGTTTGCTGGACTAGCTAGTCAATGGGCTATTGTTCTAACACTTTTGATTTTTTTAGGCAAGTATATTGATCAAAAAATGAATAGATTGAAGCCACTTTTTTTGTGGGTTTTGCCTTCTTTATTTATCGTATTTTCATTATTCAAAATTATTAGAGACACGCAAATAAAATCAAAAAAATAAATGAATATCTATTTACGAAAAGATTTCCGTCCAGTTTTCGCCCTGTTTTTTGTAGTGCTTGCTTTGGTTCTATTATTTAAAAAAATGGACATTCAATTACCCATCAATGGGATGTTTATTATGGTTGTGAATGCGATGTTATTCTTTATGGCTTTATTTAATTATAAGAGAATTAATCAGGTAGATGTTAAAAATCCAAATGCAATGGTACGTTCTGTGATGACAGGTACGATGATCAAATTTATTGTATTTGGGGGAACAGCATTGTGGTATGCTTCTCAAAAGAAAGCTCCCATTGGGACAAACAACCTTTTTATTGTAATGGGTTTATATTTAATATATACTTGGATTGAAATAGGCTGGACAAAAAGAAAAAAAGACGCATAAATTAAATCCATTGGCAAAAGTTGAACACCCACTTCATGCGCTGAGTACTTATTTGCCTGAAGGTGCATTTGAGCCTGTTTTGGTATTGATTCAAAAATATAAAATTCATTTAACTGTTACCAAAGCAAGAAAATCAGTTTTAGGAGATTACCGCCACCCTTATTTAGGGGCAAATCATAAGATTTCAGTCAATGGCAATTTAAATAAATATGAATTTTTAATTACACTATTGCATGAATTGGGGCATTTACTTTGTTATGAGCAATTTATGAATAGGGTAGATGCACATGGTAAAGAATGGAAATACTTTTATGGCAGTTTGTTGGCTGATTTTATTCAACGTGATATTTTTCCTGTAGATATAAAAAAATCACTGCAAAAAACTATCTTGAATCCAGCGGCTACTGCTAACGGGGAAACTGCACTTTTGTTGGTGTTGAGAAAATATGATGCGGTGAAAAAAGTTGGTTTTGAATTTGTGGCCCACCTGCCAGAGGGAACAGTGTTTGAATCATTTAAGGGCAGGGTATTTCGACGCGGTAAGAAAAGACGTATTCGCATTGAATGCATTGAATTAGCAACTGGACATGTATATAGCTTCAGTGGATTAACAGAAGTAAAAATTATTAATCTTTAAATTTTATAAAAAGCTATTATTGTATATGAAAATACCAGATATAAAAAATAAAAAAACCCAACGAGAAATCGTTGGGTTTTTAAAAAATCTAAGCAACAGCTTTCTTCACTAAGTCAGCAGCTTCGCTCAATAAGATTGCAGATTGAACTTTCAATCCACTCTCATCAATTAATTTTTTTGCCTCTACTGCATTAGTACCTTGTAAACGTACAATGATTGGAATATTGATATTGCCTAATTTATTGAATGCTTCAATTACCCCAGCAGCAACACGATCACAACGAACGATACCACCGAATATATTGATCAAAATAGCTTTTACGTTTGGATCTTTCATGATGATTCTGAATCCTGCTTCAACAGTTTGTGCGTTTGCA
>CAZBJP010000054.1:10061-11571 GCA_964492205.1 uncultured Sediminibacterium sp. | reverse complement strand
AGCAGCAGCGACAGCTTTTGATGTATTATATGAAACATTCCCTGCATTTGAAATGCAAGGTGTAAGCAAGCGTGCAGCATTTGTATTAGATGCTAATGGAGTGGTACAATACGCAGAAATTTGTCCTACGCCAGGCGACTTGCCTAATTTCGAAGCAATTCAAACTACATTGAATTCATTGAACTGAAACATCGCTTCTTGCTAGTTTTTTTATAGAATATAAAAAACGCAAGAAGGTCATTAATAATTTAAAAAAGGGTCCCGATTTATCGGGACCCTTTTTGGTTCTTGCTAGTTATTTAAAAAATATTTTTATTTATCACAAACTTCAACAATCAAGAATTTTAAATAATGCGTATTCTCCATGCCCCATATAATAGGATGGTCGCTTGACTGTGACTGATAAGTGACTTGTCTAATCCTTTTCTTGGCATCTTTTGCGGCCATATAGATCGTATCTAAGAACAGTTCTGGACTTACTAGGTTGGTACAACTTGAAGTCACTAAAAAGCCTCCATTATTGATCATCTTCATCCCTCTTAAATTAATTTCTTTATACCCTGTAACTGCCTTTTCGATACTACTTCTACTTTTTGTAAAAGCTGGTGGATCCAGCATCACCACATCATATTTCCTACCTTCTTTGCCCCAGTTTTTTAGGACATCAAAAGCATTCATGGCTTCAAATTTTACAATATGATCTAATTTATTTAGCGCAGCATTTCTGTTCGCTTGCGCAACAGCATTTTCAGAAATATCAATACCTAGAACAGATTTTGCACCATAATGTGCTGCATGTATTTCAAAAGTACCCGTATAAGTAAATGCGCCTAAAACATCTGCTCCCTTTACAATATGTTGAATGGCACGTCGATTGTCTTGTTGGTCTAAAAAATAACCTGTTTTTTGCCCATGCTCAATGTCAACATAAAATTGTAATCCATTTTCTTTTATAACAATCTCGGTAGAGAATGGGTCAGACAAAAAATCTTTCTTTTGTTCTAGTCCTTCTAGTTCTCTAACTGGCACATCGTTTCTTTCATAGATACCTTTAGGGTTAAAGATTTTATTTATCGCTTCCACGATGGCTGTTTTCCATTGTTCAATACCTAAAGAGAGCGTTTGAATGACAAAATAATCATTGAATTTGTCGATAATCAATGCAGGTAAACCATCAGCTTCTCCGAAGACCAATCTGCAGTTTTCGGTATACCCTAATTTTTGTCTATATGCCCATGCTTCATTGATTTTCTGATGAAAAAAGCATGAATCTATATTTTCTCTTTTTCTAGTGAGTAGTCTTATAATTATTTGTGACCCAGGATTAATATAGCCTCTACCAGCTAATTGGCCATCAAAATAGTAGACTTCAACAATGTCGCCAGGGGAAACTGGGCCTGCAATACGATCCACTTCATTATTATAAATCCAGGGATGCCCCATTGCAATTCTAGGCGTAATGCGCTTATTTAGGTAAACCTTTGTCATTTGGCAAAGATAGGGACAGATT
>CAZBJP010000054.1:0-10051 GCA_964492205.1 uncultured Sediminibacterium sp. | reverse complement strand
AGCGCCATTTATGTCAATTTTGCTCTTTTATTGCTTTGGCAATATATTTGCGTGCAATTGAGTACAAATAGTTATATATGGAAGAAAAAGAGCAATTTGGACAAGAGCCAATCTTAGATACAGAAAATGGGGATCAAGCAGTGCCAGAAACAGCCGAAATGCCCTTAAGTGAACTAGAGCAGTTAAAAGTGGATTTAGCAGACCAAAAGGACAAATATTTGCGTTTAATGGCAGAATTTGAAAACTTTAAAAGAAGGACGGCTAAGGAGCGTGTAGATTTAATTCAAACTGCTGGTAAAGACGTAATTGTATCTCTTTTGGATGTGTTGGATGATTGTGATCGTGCAGAAAAACAATTAAACGGGTCAGATGATATTGCTGTCCAAAAGGAAGGCATTCAGTTGGTGTTTAATAAAATTAGAACAACACTTCATACAAAAGGTTTGAAAGCAATGGAAAGCATTGATCAAGCATTTGATGTTGAATTACATGAAGCCATCACTGAAGTGCCAGTTTCTGAGGCAGCAAAAAAGGGCAAGGTAATTGACGAAGTGACAAAGGGGTATTATTTGAATGATAAGATTATTCGTTTTGCAAAAGTGGTGGTAGGCAAATAAACAAAGCATTATGTCAAAAAGAGATTTTTACGAAGTACTTGGTGTGACTAAATCTGCTTCTGCAGATGAAATAAAAAAAGCCTACCGTAAAGTGGCCATGCAATATCATCCTGATAGAAATCCAGGCGATAAAGCTGCAGAGGAAAAATTTAAAGAAGCTGCCGAGGCCTACGAGATTTTAAGTGATGCAGATAAAAAGGCCAAGTACGATCGTTTTGGTCATCAAGCATTTGGTCCTGGAACAGGCGGAGGAAATGGAGGATATGGGGGTGGTATGGACATGAATGATATTTTTAGTCAATTTGGAGATGTATTTGGAGATGATATGTTTGGTGGCTTCTTTGGCGGTGGACAAAGCCGTTCAAGAGGAGGTGCAAAAGCAAGAGGTCAAAGAGGAAGTAATTTAAGGATTAAACTAAAATTGAATTTTGAAGAAATTGCCAATGGGGTGAATAAACAAGTGAAAGTGAAAAAGCATGTGCTTTGTTCAACTTGTGGTGGTAATGGTGCAAAAGATAAATCAAGTATTCAAACCTGTGCTACTTGTAAAGGCTCTGGTCAAGTAAGAAAAGTAACGAATACTTTCTTGGGTCAAATGCAAACTGTAAATACCTGTCCTACATGTAATGGAGAAGGAAGTACAGTGACTGCAAAATGTACAGCATGTAAAGGAGAAGGTAGGGTATATGGTGAAGAAACTATATCAATCGATATCCCAGCAGGGGTACAAGATGGTATGCAATTAAGTATGTCTGGTAAAGGTAATGCGGGTGAACGTGGTGGAGCTGCTGGAGACTTGATTATTATGATTGAGGAAGAACCGCATGAGTTCTTACATAGAGACGGATTGAATGTAGCATTTGACTTGTACATCACTATTCCAGATGCAATTTTTGGAACCAGTGTGGAAGTGCCTACAATTGATGGCCGTGCAAAAATCAAAATACCAGCTGGTACACAAAGTGGTAAAATATTTAGATTAAAGGGAAAAGGATTCCCAGAAGTGCAAGGTTATGCAAAAGGAGATCAGTTAATCCATGTGAATATTTGGACACCACAGGAAGTAACCGAGGAAGAAAAATTAGCCTTACAAAAAATGCAAGAAAGCGAAAACTTTAAACCTAAGCCTGTCAAAGGGGATAAAAGTTTCTACGATAAAGTTAAGGAAGCGTTTAAGTAAACTAAAATATACGATCAAAAAAGGGACAAATTTATTTGTCCCTTTTTTGATATTAGTAATTTATGAGTTTTTTTTCTTAAACCGAAATACATCAATTCAATTATGCTTGTAATTGATAGATGGCTTTACTATTTCTTCCTAATCCATCATAGTCTAAGCCATAGCCAACTACGAATTTATTAGGAATTTCAAAACAAGCATAATCGATGGTAACAGGATATTGTAAAGCCTCTTTCTTATCCAATAATACAGCAATTTTAACTGATGCAGGCTGCATACTTTCTAATTGGGGCAGATAATGATGCAGTGTTTTACCTGTGTCAATAATATCTTCCAAAATGATGATATGTCTGTCTTTAATATTGGTATCTAGCCCAATTGCTGTGATTACATTACCTGTAGAACTGGTTCCTTTGTAAGAAGCTAGTTTAATAAAACTCACTTCTGCTTCGATGGTGATTTGCTTGAATAGGTCTGCAGTAAATAAGAAAGAGCCATTTAAAATAGACAAAAACAGAGGACGTTTACCTTCATAGTCTTTATTTAGTTGTGCAGCTAGCTCTGTGATCTTTGCTTGAATTGCTGATTCTTCTAAGTAGGGTATGAAAGTTTTATCTAGAACTTGAATTGTACTCATGTAATTTATTTTGGATTAAATTAATTTATTTTTTCTTTTTATTGAACAAGATGGTGTTGTCTTTCTTGATACTTGTACTGTTTTCTTTTGATTTAAAAAGAAGTACTTGTGTTCCTATTTTAACATCATTAGCTAATTGTGGATTATATAATCTTAGTTGACTTAATTGGACGCCCTCTAGTTGACTAATTTCATGTAATGTAGTGTTGTATTTTGCAATATGAAAAGATCGTTGGCCTTCCTTTTTTTTAGGTGAAAGAAAAATTAATTGATCTTTATCTAAAAGTATTGCTTCTTTAATTTCGTTGTATTCAAATAGTTTATATAAAGGTAAATTGTATTGAATGGCAATGTCAACAAAAGATCTATTTTTCTTACCAAATATAACTGGTACTTGATTGATTCTAAATCTTCCCTCTGGATAATTGTAGACAGGTTGAACAGCTTGAACTGTGGGCTCAATTTTAGTTGTATCAATTATTGTATTCTCTGTTTTTGCAATTTTCTTTACGACAGTATCTTCAGTAACACTTTGGATCAATTGCTTAGAAGGTAATGGCGCAGTATAGCTGCTAGTGTTTGTTTGAGCAATCCCTGCTGCCTTATTTAAGCTTCTTATTTCAACAGGGGTCGATTTAAATATTGTATCATTACTCGAAATTTTAAATGTGTCTTCGAATGCTTTTTTTTCGGTTGTATCAGTAAGCGTTTTTATTATTGGCGTGTCGGAAGGTTTTTTTACAGGTGTATCAGTGAGGATCTTGACGCTTACTTCTTCTTCATCAGGTTCGTTGGCAAGCTCTGGAAAATTGTATTGTGCTAATTCATAATCGTCTATGATCTTCAATAATTTGTTAGGATAGTCGGAAGCAGTTGCATAACCCGCTTTTTTAAGTCCATACGCCCATGCTGTGTCATCCACTGGATCAAGTAAAAATAAATCTACATAGTTTGGGCGGTTCTTTAAAAAATTAGAATGGTCTTTGAAGGATTGTTCTGCATTATCGTAAGCCCTGAAACATTCTTGCTTCGTATCGTCATCCTGATAAGCTTTAGCACCTTTCCAATCTGATTTGCATTTTATGCCAAAATGATTGTTATGATTTTTAGCTAAATTACTTTCTCCGCTATTGGATTCAACAATAGCTTGTGCTAGGGTAATTGAAGCTGGCACACCTGTTCGTTTCATTTCCTTCATAGCAATATTTTTATATTGTTCTATGTAAGAAATAGTTATTTTGTTATTTTGGGCAAACCCCTGGAATGTAAAAAACAGACACACAAATTGTAGGCATAAAATCTTCTTCATATTATTTTTTTCTAATCAAGGTTAATCCATCTCTTACTGTTAACATTACTTTTTCTAGCCCTGTATGATGTAAGATAAATTCATTAAATGCATGTATAGCTAAGGCGTTTTTACCTGTTATTTTATCCTCAAGAACTTGTCCATGAAATAAGACATTATCAGCGATGATCACACCTTTTTCTGATAGGTTAGGCAAGACTAATTGAACATAATCGATATAGCCAGTTTTATCTGCATCAATAAATACAAGGTCCCACTGTTCTCTTAGGGTAGGTAGAATTTTTTTAGCATCACCAACATGGGAAATGATCTGATGTCCTTTAGGGCTCGAATTAAAATGAGCATTTGCCGTTGCAGCATCTTCAGCTCTTAGTTCAATAGTATGAATGCTACCTGATGGATGTAATCCTTCTGCTAAACATAAAGTACTAAAACCAGTAAATGTGCCAATTTCTAAAATATGCTCAGGCGCAAGTAATTTGCTTAAAAAGCTCAGGAAGCCTCCTTGGTTCCAATTGCTTTGGAGATGAGCATGCGTGTGGCTTCGTTTAGTTTGCTCATACATGGGCCTCAAATAGGCAGGTGTGGCGTCACTAAACTGCTCTACGTAGTCATTGGCAGCAGGTTGAATAAAATCCATGCTGCAAATGTCTATTTTTTTTCGCTATTAGCACTTGAAATAAGCCATAATCCTAGAAAAGTAATCAAGCCATTGATGATCAGAAGTTCTTGACCAATACGAAAATCTCCAAATAATTGTGCTTGGAAATAATCTATAACCAAACAAAGTATGGGTGCCAAGAAGCAAATGACTGGTACAAAGGTATGATTTAGACTTCTTTTGGTTAAAATGCCAAAAGCAAACAGCCCTAGTAACGGGCCATAGGTATAAGAGGCAATTTTTAACAATAAATCAATGGTACTCTTATTGTCTATCCATTTGAACACCATAACCATGATTAAAAAGATCAAAGCAAAAATTAAATGTGTTTTTTGTCTAATTTTCATTTGCTGCGCTTCTGACCAATTTTTATTTCTTTGTAGCCCTAATATATCAATACAGAAACTAGAAGTTAATGCAGTGATGGCACCATCTGCACTTGGGAATAGGGCAGAGATCAATGCAAGAATAAAAATTATGGATAAATAAGGAGGCATATGGTTCAAGGCCAATGTGGGGAATAAATCATCGCCTGTTGCAGTAATATTATTTTGCGCAGCATATAAATGTAATAATCCGCCTAGGTACAAGAAAAGGCTAATAGCAATCAACATGGTAAATCCAATAGTAACCATATTTTTTTGCGCATCTTTTAAGTTTTTTACAGAAATATTTTTTTGCATCATTTCTTGATCAAGACCTGTCATTGTTAAAGTAACGAATGCGCCGCCAATAATTTGTTTCAAGAAAAAGGATTTGCTATTGACATCTGTACTAAATACGTCGGCCAGATGTATGGATGCATTATCTGCCAATGATTGGTTTTTCATTGCAATTAAACCTTCAAAAACAGATAAATCTAGTTTAGATAAAATATAAATACTACAAATGATCAAGCCCATTAGCATGCCAGAAGTTTGAAGCGTGTCTGTCCATACAATCGTTTTAACGCCTCCTTCGTATGTATATAAAAGGATCATGACTAAAATGACCAATGTGGTTGCCCAAAAAGGAACATGAAGGTTGTCGAGAATAAAATATTGTAAAATTTTCACTACTAGATACAACCTGGCAGTTGCGCCAAGGGTTCTAGAAAGAATAAAGAAGGATGCACCTGTCTTATAAGCACTGAATCCTAATCTTCCTTCTAAGTAATGATAGATGGAGGTCAAGTTTAATTTGTAATAGATTGGTAAAAGCACGTAAGCAATGGCTAGATAGCCAATTAAATAACCTAAAGTAATTTGTAAATAATGAAAAGCGTCTTTACCGACAGCACCTGGTACACTTACAAAAGTTACACCACTTAATGAGGTACCAATCATACCAAAGGCAACTAACATCCAATTACTATTTTTATTGCCTATGAAAAAGGACATGTTATTACTATTCTTACCTGTGATTTTTGCCACACCTAACAATACTAAAAAGTAAAGTATTACGAAGATAAAAAGGGTCGTTGCGCTCATAGTTTAGTTTTGTGTCATTTTGAGGTGGCAAAGTAGTGAGAATCTTTCACTTTTTTGATTATTTTGTGATGGATCTTAATGAATTTAATCTATGAAAATACAATCCGTTACTGTTTTTTGTGGCTCTAAGCCTGGGAATCAACCTGGTTTTATCGATCAAGCAATAGCGTTGGGAAATGCATTGGGTGAAAGCAGAATCCAGTTAGTTTACGGAGGAGGTGGTAAAGGTATTATGGGGGCTATTGCAAATGCGGTTTTAGAAAAAAATGGAAAAGTAGTTGGGATTATACCAAAACTGCTATTAGAGTGGGAGGCACAACATGCAGGATTGACTGAATTGATTGTGACTGATACAATGCATGAACGTAAAAAAATATTATACGATAAAGCAGACGTTGCTATTGTCTTGCCTGGTGGAATGGGAACAATGGATGAACTCTTTGAAATGTTGACATGGAATAATTTAAATATCCATCAAAAAAAGGTCATCATTTTAAATTGGAAAGGCTACTATTTACCACTCATTGCTTTAATGGAACACATGCAAACAGAAGGATTTATGTATGATGATTGGAGAACTAGAATCATTGTTGTAAATAATGCACAAGAAGTGATGGACACAATTAATGCTTTGAACGAATAGGAAAAGCAAATCCAGCTTTGATAAAAGGGTCTGCTCGATTATACCCATCCCTATAAGGAGAATTTGGATTTTTTAAGAGGTCAATCATCAATGAAAAATAGGTCATGCCATGTTCAGATCTATTTCCATACCCAATACCAACTAGTATACTTTCTGCACCATAACGGACTTTTCTTGAAGCACCTGATGTTTCGCTATTGGTGCTCATATCTTTCATGTTCGTCCAGTTCCAATTGTATTCAGGTTGAACTTGTATAAAAACACGATCTGCTGGCCAAATTCTGGCAAATCCCCCCATACCAAATTGAAAACTTCTTGTTCTAGTACTTGAAATGAGATTGGGGTTTGAAGCTGAATACAAAAGATTTACTGCGCCCCCGATATCCACCCATTGATTCACCCTTTTATATGCTTCTGGGTTCAATCCAATTTGAAACCAACCTGACCCACCTCCCAACACAATATTACCTCCAATAAATAATGGGCTTTTGTTTAGGGCAGGGGTCGTCTTAATAATATCTTGTGCTTGTAATTTATTCAAACTACTGATCATTAAAAGACAATAGACAAGACAATAAAGTAGGTATTTCTTTTGCATTAGGATAGATCAAAAATTTTACCTGCGTTTAAAATATTATTTGGGTCGAATGTTTTTTTGATACCACGCATAATCTCTAAAGAAGCGTTTTTAAAAACCACTGGCATATAGGGCTTTTGTATCAATCCAATACCATGCTCTCCGCTAATCGTGCCACCTAAGCTATGTACTAAAACAAATAATTCTTTTAATATAGTGGTCATCTCTTCGCTACCATGGCTGTTTTTAATAGTAGGGTGATTGATTCTGATATGTAAATTGCCATCACCTGCGTGTCCATAACAAACTGCATGAAAACCATATTGCGTGCCTAATGCTTTTACACCTTTAACTAGTTTCGGTAATGCTGCTCTAGGTACCACTGTATCTTCTTCAATTGTGTAGCCCACAGACTTCACTGCTTCAGCGACACGTCTTCTTAACTTCCATAATTCAGTTTTTTGTTGTGCATCGTCTGCAAAGAAAATTTCACCAGCATCAAATTGAGTGAGAACTTCAGCAATTGCTTCCATTTCTCCCATTAAAACATCCATGTTATTGCCATCTACTTCTATGATTAAATGTGCAGCAATATCATCAGTTACTGGGAAGGCCGTGCTGTCCACCATCTTACTCACAATTTTTATGGAATCAATCTCCATTAATTCCATAGCACTTGGTGTAATGCCAGCTCTAAAAATGGCACTAACAGCTTCGCTTGCTTTTTCTAAATCTTTGAAAGGAGCTAGCATTAATAAATCATATTTAGGTAGGGGTATTAATTTTAAAACAATTTTAGTTACAATGCCTAATGTACCTTCACTTCCGACCAGCAATTGAGTTAAATTATAACCAGTTGAATTTTTTAAGACATTTGAGCCTGTCCAAATTATTTCGCCATTGGGTAATACAACTTCTAAATTGATCACATAATCTTTCACCACTCCATATTTTACTGCTTTTGGTCCACCTGAGTTTTCTGCAATATTACCTCCAATAAAACAAGAACCTTTACTACTTGGGTCTGGAGGATAAAATAAATTTACTGCTTTTACTGCATCTTGTAATACTTCTGTAATGACTCCAGGTTCAGTGGTCACTTGTAAATTTCTTTCATCTATTTCTAAAATCGAATTGAATCTTTCCATAGCAATTACTATACCACCTAAATGCGGTAGTGCGCCTCCACTCAATCCTGTACCACCACCTCTTGGAGTGACTGGTATCAAGTGTTGGTTCGCAAGTTTCATCAATGCACCAATTTCTTCTGGCTTTCTTGGTTTCACTACCACCGCTGGATTATAATGCAAACGTTCCGTTTCATCTTTACCATATTTTTCAAAGCTCTCCACATCAGTAAAAACATATTCAGCACCAACAATGGATTTAATTTGCTCCAGTATTTCGGGTGTTATTTGTTGCATCTAAATAGCATTAAAATTGAAAAAAATAAAATTCAAACCATTAAAACAAGCCATATAAGGTGCCATCAACCTTACTGATGATATGACCTAAATCCTCTTCAGATTCGCCAAATTTTATTTTGTCACAGTCAATCACTAATAAAGGACCTTCGGTATAATTATCAATCCATTTATTATAAAAATCATTTAATCTTTTTAAATAATCCAATCGAATATTTTCTTCGTATTCTCTGCCTCTTTTCTGTATTTGTGAAACAAGGGTAGGTACTGATGCTTTTAAATAAATCAATAAATCTGGAGGTTGTACCATCGATTTAATCGTATTAAAAAATGCATAGTAATTGTCAAAATCACGCTTACTCATCAAGCCCATCTCGTGCAAGTTAGGCGCAAAGATATTGGCATCTTCGTATATGGTTCTATCTTGAATAATGGTTTCAGTTCCTTTTTGTATCTCTAAAATTTGGTTTAGTCTGCCATGTAAAAAATAAATCTGTAAGTTGAAACTCCATCTTGGCATATCGTCATAAAAATCCATCAAATAAGGATTATGGTCCACATCTTCAAATTGCGGTATCCAACGATAATGTTTACTTAACAATTCCGTTAAAGTTGTTTTACCTACTCCAATATTGCCTGCGATTGCTACATGTTTAGGTTTTTTATTTAATGCTTTTGCCATAATCTTATAAGTAATTGAATTTAGTTGGATTAATTTTATAGGTATTCCATGCCTATTGCTTTTCTTACAGTTGTTAATGTAGTTGATGCACTAGCTCTCGCTTTATCAGCGCCTTGTCCAATAATTTTTAATAATAAATCTTTATTGTGCTGCAAGTCTGCTGCTTTGGTGCGAATGGGTTTAATAAATTGAACCATATCTTCTGCCAATTGTTTTTTCATATCGCCATAGCGAATGATACAATTGCCTTCAGAACTATTATTAAAATCGTCTTCAAATTTATTAACTGTATCACTAGTGCTCACCAAGCGCATCAAAGTAAATAAATTTTCAATATAATCTGGCTTAACTGAGTTTGGGGTTAAAGGTCCTTGATCTGTTTTTGCTTTCATGACTTTTTTTCGAATCAAATCATCTTCGTCTGCTAAAAATAAAGTAGTCATTTGATTCTCGCTCTTACTCATTTTGCCATTGCCATCTAACCCCATTATTTTCACCAATTCACTATTGTAGTTAAATGCATAAGGAAGTGGGAAAGTTTCACCATAACGGTGATTGAATCTTTCAGCAAAGTTGCGTGCCATCTCTAAGTTTTGTTCTTGGTCTTTACCTACAGGTACTTTCACTGCACGATGTATTAAGATATCAGCAGCCTGTAATACAGGGTAAGTGAGTAATCCTGCGTTGACGTTCTCAGGTTGCATCCTTACTTTATCCTTAAAAGTAGTAGTCTTTTCTAATTCACCTTTATAAGCCAACATATTTAAGTACAAATACAATTCTGCAATTTCTGGTACATCACTTTGTACATATAAAGCCACTTTTTCTGGATCCAATCCACAAGCAATATTT
>CAZBJP010000053.1:0-11785 GCA_964492205.1 uncultured Sediminibacterium sp. | reverse complement strand
GCATTTCTGTCTGATAAAAAGGATCGACATTTTGATCAATTTTTCTATGTAGAAGGTTATTGTCGTCATAACTAATTGATTATCATATACATTATGATACAATATCAATATTTTACCCCAATTTCCCCCCATTTTGATGAAAAGTATTAACTTTAATTAATACTTTTTCAATGGAACAATCTAAACTTAAAAAGAAATATGGATGGAGTGAAGAGTTAGAAAACTTCTTTGTTCATTCAAATCAAATCTTAAAAACTGAGTACAAAGGTTCTTTCAGAATTAAGAAACACAATGATAGCTACTTTTGGTATTATCGCTTAAGTACCAATTCAAATAATAGGGACAAATACCTATGTTCAGTTGAACCAAAAGAGAAAGAACCTAAACAATCTTCATTTGAATACTGTTGCGAACTATTACTTTCAAAGCTAAAATCAAACTTCACTATTTCATCTAAAGATAAAAGATACCTATCCCCTTTCGTACAATTATATATTGATAAAATTGAAACAGAGGGGAAATCCAAAATCGGCAGAACTGAAAAAACAACAAAATCAATGATGGGAAGTCTTAGAGACTTCAAAAAATGGTCTAATGACGAAGGAATTAAACTTCAAATTGTTCCCACAAATGATATGAAGATTGTTTTTAAAAATTATATCCAACACTTATACGACAGAAATTTGAGTAGAGGTTCTATTAAAGGTTATGTAGAAGACATAAGGTTCTTTTTAGAGTGGTTAGTAAATGATAAGATATTTGGAGGATTAGAACTATTCCCTTCCCAACCAATTACAATTCAACTTCAAAAATTGTTGATTGAGCAAATATGTGGCAAAAAGGTAAATTCAATTGTAGAAAAGGAATTTCGTAATGAGTATTATGAAAACTGTTATAACGATTGTATAAAACGAATTAGAGATATTTGGATTCAATACTGTGAAAATGAAGGTGTGCTTAATAGAATAAAAGACAAAAATGGAAAGGTTAATCAACCCCCTCACTTCTTAGGTAGAGATATTGTTTATTTTATTTCTCTGTTACAATTAAGAGGTGGGTTTAGAATTGGAGAAGTATTATACGCATATAGAAATCCATCTGTTTATAACGAATTCCATTTAAAAAATTATCCAAAAGATATGGGTAGTTTCTTTGATAAAACAGAAGACGGTTGGGCACTTAAGATCAGAAACTCAAAAGGAAAAGATAGAAATGTACCAATTAATGATGTGATATATGGATGGACTAAACCACCAATTGGCGTTGAATTTAAATTAGTAGATGAAGGAAAAAGACTCCGTTATGAAACCAATATTGTAGATATAATATTTGAACTTTTTCCAAAATCAGATTATTATACTTTCCCTTCGCCAAATCATTTTGATAATCCAAATGGCAAAAGAAGTATTACACACTATATGAATATCTTTAAAGATGAACTAAGTATAAATAAACAATGGGACAAATATGGAGTTTTCTCCTCACATAACTTACGATCCTTTTTTATATCTTATATGATTAGAAGAGATGATATTACTCCTTACCAAATATCAGAGATTAGTGGAAATTCAATTAGCGTAATGGAGAGATATTATATAAGAGAAAATTTACAATCTAAATTGAATACATTTAAGAAAATTACTCAACAAACATTGATAAGCAATAGTAATAAAAATAGAAGAAACAAAGATTAAAAGTAATTTTATTTGAAAATATTTTTTTCAATCATAAAATAGTAACAACAAATAGCTAAACATATCATAATTGAAATCCACAATTTAAAATTATCAGAATATAGTTTTATTAAACTTTCTAATGAGCTAACAAAAATTAATGATCCAACATATAGCATAGAAAGAGCAGCTATTACAGACATAATTTTATATAATACACCTTCTTTTTCTTTAATTTTTTGATGTAAACTATGTCCGTATACAAAAAGTGAAGGTAGAATTGTATACATAACAATAATTTCAATCCAATTTAATTTGATATAACTCAATAAACCTTCAAAAGATTCATATAATGTTTTATCTTTTAAAAACATTTCTTTAGAAATGAATATGATTGATATAAAAAATATTGCAGCCAAATACATTGCAACTAAATGATATTTCGTTCTTTCTAACTCTTCTTTTATCCATTCATCTTTTTGATCTTTTTCTATATCATTATTCATTTTATTCTGATTTATTTTTAAAAATTTCTGAGAAAACTGTAGTCTTCAAAATAAAAACAATCTCTATTTAAAATTATGCTGCTTTTGATTTAACAATATAATCAATTGTTCCACAATAAAACTTCTTACCGCCTCTTTTTGTTTTATATCCTTTTTCATTTAAGAACTTTGCAATCTCATAATTTGTGAATCCTAATTTATTCATTTTAAAGATTTTTCTTATCATTTTTTGCTCAATCTCATTCTCAACCAAATGACCATCTATTTTATCATATCCATATAAGTCGTTAGAATATGGCTTATTGGTGGTTTTTAACCCCTTTAGAACATCCGTTACCCTTTGGGAAGTAATTTCCCTCTCCAACTGTGAAAGTGAACTTAAAATGGTTAAAAAGAACCTTCCATTGGGTGAGGAAGTATCTATACTCTCACTTAAACTGTGGAAAGTAATCCCCTTTTGGTTCATTTTCTCAATAGATGAAAGTGTATCCATTGTGTTTCTGCTAAAACGGCTAAGTGAATAAACTATTACACCATCACATCCCCCATTTTCTATTATTTCTAATAATTTCATATAACCCTCTCTTTTTGAGGTTTTACCACTAACTCCCTCATCTACTATCTCCTCACTTAAAATCAGATTATGGAGTTCGCAGTACTGTTTAATCTTCAATCTTTGGTTGTCTATTGAGTGGCCTTCTAACTGATAAGATGTAGAACATCTCAGATACGATACAATTTTGTTCATTTTTGTTGATTTTATACCTAAAGTTACAAAAGACGCATATAAAAAACAAATAATATATTCATTTATTTGACTGATTTTCAATGACTTAGGTTACAAAATTAAGGACCAATTGTACAAAAACAGATGTTTTTGTAATGTAAAAAATTGAAGATTCGCAATTACATATAATAAATCATATAGAGATAATTCACTATGCAAATACTTAATGCTAACTTTAACAAAAGTGAAATATGAGAAAAATAATGACAATTGTTATGGTATTCTTTGTCGTTTTAGGTAATGCTCAAAGCAAAGATGATTTATATGATATGTCATCAAACTCAACATCTATATCAACAGATACTAACTATTTGTATTTAAAAAGAAATGGGAATCAAATCATATTTGAAAGAATATATAATATAGATACTTTAAATGCTTCACAAATTGAATCAATATTAGTTTCTAACATTCCCAATATATCCGATGTTTCAGATTTTCAAAAAAGTTCAAATATTATAACATTTACAATTAAGGGTGTTTATATTGACTATAAAAAATACGGATTAAGTAGATGGAATATGAATGGATGTTTGGCTTTTCCAATGACAACAAATGTTTCAATTGTTTGGAAAGATGGAAAATATAAAATTACTGCATCTAATATAACTTTCAATGTTGTTTCTTTTGGTATACAAAAACTATCTACTCATTTATTAAGGAATAACGGAATTTATGATGATAGAAAACCACAAACCTCAATGGGACACTGCATAGAGAATTACTTTTCTGAAAAGTTCAATATTAATTTAATAAAAAATGATTGGTAAAATGAAAAAAATTATAACATTTGGGTTTTTATTTTTGTCAATATTGGGCAGTGCACAAATTGGACAGAAAGTTGAAACAAAAAAAGCTGTTTTAGTTGGAAAGGTTGCTCCTTTAGGTTCGTTTAAAGAAGAACTAAGTTATGTTGAAACAGATAATGGATCATTATATACTTTAGCTTATAATGATATGAAATTCACAACAATAACCAATACTAAATCAATATCTTTTTATGCTTCAAATTCAGAAGTTGAAACTCTTTATAGTGATATGAAAAATCAATTTGAAAAAGAGGTAGGTAATTCTTACGATTTAAAATTAGGTGAAGCTGATGTAAAAGTAGAAAGATCAAAATATTTAGGTGTTCCGATTTTGACTATTTATGTAATTAAAAATGGAGTTCAAAGTTTCTTTTATTTAACTAAAAAGGAAACAGATAAACTATTTGGAAAATAAATTTTATATGGATAAACAATTTGCATATCAACAAAGGGCTCTTAACCCATCTACAATGTGGCTGTTATTCTTATTCTTAGGGTGGTCATATGGTTCAATGGGACAAATGGGAAAACAAATTTTATATTATATAACTTTTGGAGGTTTATTTATTTGGGCTATTTATAGATTATTTACTCTAAATGGTGCAATAAAAAAGTATAATAAACAAATTGCCTATGAATGCGGCTTTAATAATGATGAGGTAATTAAATTAGGATTGTACTAAAAATAAAAAATATGAAATTAAATTCAATATTATTACTATTCATAGTTGTAATTATGATTTCGTGCGATTCAATAAATAAAAAAAAATATACTATTTTAATACATAGTAAAGAAAAAGGAATTTTAGGCGTAGGTATGGATTACAAAACAGATAGTATAGTTGAAGAATACGAAAGTGACTCATCTGCCTATTTTTATGGTAAATTAAGATATGAAATTGGCGTTGCTTTTGATAAAGAGATGAAATTGGGTAAAGAAACTTATGATTTTGAAGTTCTAAATGAACAAAGAGAAAATATTAAATATAAGTTGAAAGCTGAATCAATCGCAGAAATGGATCAAAAAGCAATTGAATCTGCAAAGAAAAGTGGGAAAGAACTAAAAGAAAACCTTAGTAAACCATCTGAAAATCAAAAAGTAATTGAGGAAACTCCTCAAATCAAAGAATTAAAAAAGAAGTTTAGGATTAGAAAAGATGAGTTTGATGAGAATAATTTAGTTTGGTATGAGCCAAAGTCCTCCCCAACATATAGAAATGCAAATGGATTCTATTGTTACTTTGGTACAAAAAATGGAGTTCCAAATGCATTAAGGATTGTGCATCAGTATTACTCTGATGATTGGTTATTTATTAGGCAATATAAATTTTCAATCGATGGTAAAGCATACTCATATACCCCATCAGATATGAAGACCGATAATGATAGTGGTATATGGGAATGGTCGGATGAAGTAGTTGATTCAGAAATTAAAGAAATAATTAATGCTTTAATTGTTTGCAAATCAGCCAAAATCAGATTAGAGGGAAGACAATATTATGATACTAAAACAATAACACCTTCACAAATTAAATCCATAAAAGAAACAGTTGAATTATATCAATTAATGGGAGGGATATTTTAAAAATAACAAATATGAAATATGTTTTTGTTCTTTTAATTTCTTTATTTAATTTAAACTCTTACTCCCAATCAAAAAAAGATGTTAATCTATATCTATCTTCAAAACAAAATTTCATAGGATCCCCTATCAAATTTAATTATGTAGAAGTTGCGCAATATGATATTCCAAAAGAATGTACATATGATGAGGCATTGAAAATTGCGAAAAATATTGGAAATGGATGGAGGTTACCATCTAAAGAAGAATTATTAAAAATGTATGAGTTTAGAGATAAAATAAAAGGGTTTGTATGGGGTGAATATTATCTTTCAAATGAAGTGTATGGAAAAAATTTAGTATTTACTGTTGAATTTGCAGATGGCAAATTAGATAAGGGTTGGCGATACTTTAATGGTGATGAGATTCATTATAATGTTAGATTAATAAGAACTATAAAAAAGTAAAAATAAATGTCAGCAGTAGAAGTTTCTTTTCAACATAATGGAGGTAATAAGGACATTAACTTAGGTTTGAATTTTAATTTTAAACAGAACTATGATTTATCGTATTTGACTTTTCCTAACGAAAGATCATTTTTTGATACATTAAGGAATAATTTAAAGCAATGGAGTTTGGGCTATGAAGATAGGTTCAACTTTGAACTCCCAATTATTAAGTATGTTGAAGACTCGTTTTTAAATAGAATTAGTATAAAATCAAATAGTATATCTGAATTTCCAATAAAAATAGAAATGGCAATATTAGAAATGCTATTGCAATGGAATAGAGATTTTATTAGTAATTATGGAAATTTAGAATCAAAATTTTGGACAAAAGATCCTACTAAAAATGAGAAATTTATAAATTTATATAACGAAGAGTTTAGTGAAGATGATTATTGGTTTAATAGGTTCTCTTTATTATATAATGATTCTTTATTGGATAATTTAAATTTGATTAAAGATAATATTGTAAAACTGCCAATTGATTTAGGAGAAATAGAGGAATTGCCAAATGAAACAGATTTGAATTTAATTGATATTGGTTTTTGGGATTCATTTTGGGGTAATAAACAAAATAAAGAAAGGGAGAATGAAAATAGATTAAAAAATCATTTAGATCAAATAGAAAGAATTAAATACAGAAATGAACAATTAGAGATAATTAACAAAAAATGGGAAATTCAAAAAGAACTGTTAAAAGATTTTATTAAAGATAAAATCAACACTTCCACTAATGTAATAAATGAATTTGAAAATACGATTGAAAAATATGAGGAAGGTAAGCACATAGATACTTTTGTAAATGGCATATTAAAATTCTCTAAATTAAACTCCCTCTATAAGATAAGTTCTAATGTTCAAAATCTTAATATTGATAATCATATAGGAATAGATATGGATCTTCCTATTAAAGATGAAGTCTCCAATATTAAAGGATATAAAGAATATAAAAGAGAAAGACGATTTGAACCTATTTTATACAATGACAAAGATTATCAAAAGCTTTACAATAAGATTTTATATTCAGTTGTTTTTAGAATTTTAAAAGAAATTTACCTTTCAGATTACAATAAACATATTAACACACTAACTATAAATGGTTGGGTTAATATACCTAATAAAAAGAATGGAAAGTTTGAGAATAGGTGTATTCTTTCTGTCACAGTAAGTAGGGACAAATTTGAAGATTTAGATTACAATCACATTGATTTAAAAATAGCATTTGAAGAGTTAAAAGGAATTTCAGCAGCTAATCTATCTGAATATACCCCAATTGCTCCTTTAGTTGTTTTTAACAAAAAAGATAACAGATTTATCCAATCTGAGGAAGTATTAAAAAATATTGATACCTCTACAAATTTAGCTTCAGTTGATTGGGAGGCATTTGAGCATTTAGTTAGAGAATTATTTGAAAAAGAATTTGCTCATAATGGAGGTGAAGTTAAAGTCACTCAATCTTCGCGCGATGGAGGTGTTGATGCAATTGCCTTTGACCCCGACCCTATTAGAGGTGGTAAAATTGTGATACAATCAAAAAGATATACTAATGTTGTTGGTGTTTCTGCAATTAGAGATTTATACGGTACTGTAATGAATGAAGGAGCTACTAAAGGTATAATTGTAACTACTTCTCACTACGGAAATGATGCATACGAATTTGCAAAAGGGAAACCACTTACTCTTTTGGATGGTAATAATCTTTTAGCATTACTTCAAAAACACGGTTATAAGGCGCGAATTAATATTGAGGAAGCTAAAGAGTTAAATAAACTAAACCAATAATTTATGATTAAATTAATAGACACTATAAAAAAGGTTATTACTATTAAATTTTTACTAATAATTACAGCAATATCATTATTTGTTATTTCAGTAAATTTTACTTTCCAAAGCTTTAAAAAAAATAAAATTGACAAAATTGCAGCAATTGAGAAAGCAAATGAAGCTAAAATAAATGATAGTATTTCTAAGAAAAAAATATGGGAAATTGATTCTACTTTAAATAAGGAATTAAATTTTAAGGAATTTATATTCATTACAAAATATAGCAATGGTCAAATGTATTATAAATTTACAGCAGAACTCAACGATATAAATGATAATAGATTTTCTAATTTAAATAAAGATAGATTTATAATCAGTTTTAGAGATAAGGATAACTTTTCAATATATACTCATAATTTGGAATTTACTGACAATATGAATATTGTACAAAACAACAAAGTAATTAGTTTTTATTGGGAAGGCAATTTTGAAATGGATAAAAATTTATATTATTCTTTTAAATCTGTAAAATTGGGTTGGACATTTTAAAAAGTGTTCGTTTGAGTTTATTTGTTAATACTTATATGAGTAGTAAACATATATAGTAATATCAATGGTATATTCCTTTAGTTTATTATGAGTATTAGGTTTAGTAATTATAGGGTTTCGTCTCTCACCCTACCTATAATGAACCATTTAATATACAATACCATTAGGTTAAGTTTCACCTTTGTTGAGATACATAAACGGATTGGGTGGATACTATACGATTAATACTGAGGGTATTTATTTGATATAGTATATGGGGAAATCAAATACTCCATAGTTAAAGACCTCCTCCGAAGTATTTAACTCATATATACCCACCATCCTATTAAGTATAGGGAGGGTGGAGTGTATCCCTCTCCGAAATATATAGTATAAGCACTGAGATATTTTATTTCTAAATACTTATAATAAACAACTACTATGATACAATTAGAAACATTATTACACATTGAAGAGGTAAGTAAACAAATAGGTATAAACAGATATACTATATACAAAAAGATTAGAGAGAATAAGTTTCCAAAAGGAGTTAAACTTAATGGAAAGAGAATGTTTAAACCAATTGAAATTAAGGACTATTTTAGTAAATTAGACATAGAAGCATCTGTTAATTAATCTCCATTCTTTGTAATCAGATAAAAGAAAAAAGCAATTTAATCAAACCTTATACACACATATTGTGAGGTTAAAATTTTCACCCATAGAAGAATATATATGGATATACAGAAAGGGAATATAGATAATGATATATTCGCTAAGAAGGTAATACTACTTAATAAATTGTATTACATAATTACACATCAGATTTGGACCTTTAGAAATATGAACGATTTGGATAATCTAATATCGAGATTCACTTCGTTATCAGATAGTTTAAAAGAACCTAAAGATGAAGAGATGTTATTGAGAAATATCAAAAAAAAGAATAATAATAACACCTTTAAGCATAGCAAATAAAGTAATGCGATAAATTCGGTATCACCATTAATTATTGCCCTTATTCATTTTAATTTTATTTAAATTTTAAATACCTAAAGAGATCTCTATCACATATCATTTTATAAGCAACTTTATCATCTTTTTTTAACTCAGCTAATGATTTATAATTTTTTGATATTTTTATAATAGTAGAATTACTTAAACCTAACCTATTAATCATATGTTTTGTAATACTTTCAAAACAATTCATTTTTTTAGACGCTTTATAAGCACTTAAGTCATTTGTATAGAAATCTTTAATGTTTTTATATTTTTTAGCGATTTCTCTTAATGACTTCTCAGTATGATTTCTTCTAACTTTAGTCATATGAGAACATACCTCATTTAATATACCTAATCTTACAGCAGCTCTATATGCTTTGAAATCATTTTCTAAGAATTCAATTTTGGAGTTAAATTTTAAAGCACTTTTACTAATACTTTCATATGAATGGGTAACTCTTTGAAATTTTTTACTAATATTAAATACTTCATCTAAGTTTGTATAAGAAACAGATTTTATTTTAAGTTTTTTATTTACTTCTTTTATTTTTTTAAAATAATTCAAATCTATAGGTATCCCAAATTTTTCTCTATCAAATTCTCTTTTTTCTGTTTGTTTGGAAGAAGTATTATTCGTTTTATGTTGGTTTATGTAATTATTTCTTATTAAAGGAATTCTTAAACCATTCATATTTAATCCGTTATATTTTGTAAACCATTCTTTTTGAGTTAAACACAACATTGCATTCATAATATTTTCAAAATAATACACATCATTTATAGGACATATTTTAAAGTATGTTTTATCTACTTCGTCATATTTTGATTTCCTTAAGAGTCTTCCATATATTTGTAACATTACATCAATATTTTTTGTCATTGTAAAGTCAACTACATTAAATAATTGATTCATACTGAGTCCGATTCTGCCTCTATTTACGCATATTAATACCTTTTGTTTCTTATCGTTATTAAACATTTTAAACTTTTTACTATCTATATCGTCAATAAGATTTGATATTAAAACTCTTTTTTTTGTATTAATATTTTTATTCAAAATATTATAGAAATCCTTTGACTGTTGAATACTATGACAAAAAATTATAGTTTTTGGTAGGTAGTTAAAAATATCAAATATGTTTTTGGGTTTATTTTTAACTTTTGTAAGCATTAAATTACATAAATATTCTAATGAACTTCTGTTCTGATTCTTAGTGAAAGATTTACTTTTCTTAAGATTTCCATAATCTGAAATATAATCTGAATTTTTCACATTATAGTCAGCAGAAACAATTTCAACTTTTGCATTAGAAACCAAACCCTCTTCATATAATTTCATTATTGGGACAAATTGAAAATTAAATTTATTCTCATATTGAATAAATTTTGAAGGAGTACCACTTAGCAAAAGTTGATGATTGGGTCTTAATTTATACAATAAATCAGTAATTGTTTTTTCAAAGTACCATTGATGTGCTTCATCTAATATGAAATTATCAATCTTAGGTAGACTTTTAATTTGTTTTATTAAAGTTAATGGTAAACAAATCAATACATCATAGTCATTTTCATTTAGTATTTTAATAAGTTCTTTTGAATTCTTTGCAACTTTATATTTGAAAGAAGGATCAAATTTTTTTATAGTATTTTCAAAATTATCTCTAAGTATTGTTATGGATGAAGGAATTATAAATGTTTTTTTATGTTTATTAGAACTTTTACGATAATACATTTCTAAGAACATAATAGTAGTTATCGTTTTTCCCGCTGATGTCCCCATTGCTAACACAAATGGTTTTTTTGATGAAAGAAACTTTCCATTCGTTAAAAATTCTTTTTGATAACTATATTCGGATAATTGAGGGTTTTCTTTGATAAGAGAACGATATTCTTTCATCATATTATATTAATTTTATATTTCAATTTACTAAATTATATTATATGAAAAGTCTCTCATCACATATCAAACACATAACCGAAATTCAAAATGAGGATTATTACGATACCCTTACAGAGGAGGAAAAGGAGAACTTTGATAAATCCACATTCTTCATATTTGAAAAGTTGGGTTTGAGTATAGATTTGATCCCCATATTAAACAAATACAAATCGGTTTTAAAAGGGGTAAGAGGAAAGAGCTTATATACCGCTCTAATTGAAGTAATCCCAAAGGGTATATATACCTATAAACAGATAAAGAAGGGTAAGGTTAAGAGATATAACCCCATTATGGTTGATTTTATGGTAAAGGAGTATCAATGTTCCACAAACACTGCAAAGGAGTATATAGAGGTTTTAGAGGGTATTGGGAGGTATGATGCTGAGTTGGAGAGGTTAAAGAGTAAATATGGTATTAAATAAGACAAACTGTCACTTACAATGGCCTTTTTTGTATATTTGTCGTTCAAAAATGGGGTGAATTATTGAATTAATATTTTCCACCCAATTCTCCCCCATTTTATTAAAATTTAGAATTGTCAACAGATATAAAATATGGAGCTTTATCAAAATACTACCCCATTTTCACCCCATAAGGACCCATATCAAAATAATGGAGAACCATTTGATAGTCAATTAGTTAACAAAAAATTAGACTACGATAAGTTCTTTTATGTAGAAAGCTATGGTTGTGCGATGAATTTTGCCGAC
>CAZBJP010000052.1:0-11931 GCA_964492205.1 uncultured Sediminibacterium sp. | reverse complement strand
ATAAACGGGGGCTTTGAGGTTTAAATAGAGCAAATTTCAGGGAGGTCATCGACCTCCCTTTTTCTTTTCAATCCTTCTTCAAAATTTGTATCTTGCAAGTATAAATCTCAACAACTATGGAGCCAAAATATAAACGTGTCTTGTTAAAGTTATCTGGGGAAGCCTTATTGGGAAATGAAAGAAATGGCGATCCATTTAATCCAAAAATTATTGAACAATACGCGAATGAAATCAAGCAGTTGGTGGATTTAGGTATTGAAGTAGCGATTGTGATTGGTGGAGGAAATATTTACAGAGGGATGAACGAGGCAGATAGTGGTATTGAGAGAGCACATGGAGACTATATGGGTATGTTGGCAACAGTCATCAACGCTATGGCGATACAAGCCATGTTAGAAAAAATAGGGGTTTATACAAGATTGCAATCAGCAATTAATATGGAGCAAGTGGCAGAGCCTTATATCAGAAGAAAGGCGTTAAGGCATTTAGAAAAAGGACGGGTGGTTATTTTTGGTGCTGGTACGGGCAATCCATACTTCACTACAGATACAGCAGGTTCATTAAGGGCCATTGAGATGAAGGCAGATGTGATCTTAAAAGGTACGAGGGTCGATGGGGTGTACGATGCAGATCCTGAAAAAAATCCAAATGCAAAAAAATTCGAGACCATCAGCTTCCAAGAATGTATCACAAAGAATTTAAAAGTGATGGATATGACGGCTTTCACCTTGTGTATGGAGAATAAATTACCCATTATTGTATTTGACATGAATAAGGCGGGTAATTTAATGAAAATAGTACAGGGAGCGTCAGTAGGTACATTAGTAAAATAGTCATCTAATTACACTCGATTCGCCGCTGATGTAAAAAAAACCAATAAATCGTAGTTTTTAGCGCAGCTGGTATAAATTTATAGTATGCAAAAAAATAGTTTCATCGCCTTATTATTGGTGCTAGCTTTTTCACAAGAAAAATTAGTTGCCCAAAATAATTTAAGTTTAAAAGAGGCAGTCACGATAGCGATTCAAAATAGTTACGATATTAAATTGGTTGAAAATAATGCGTCTATTGCCAAGAACAATAACAACTATGGCGTAGCGGGAGGATTGCCAACAGTCACTGCGAATGCAAACAACAATAATACACTTACAACCATTCATCAAACTTTCCCAGATCCTTCTAGAAACACGACACGAAGTGGTGTAGATGGAACGACTTTAAATGGAGGCTTAACGGCAACCATGATACTATTCAATGGTTATAGAGTAGCTGCAACAAAAGACCGTTTAGAAAGTATTGAAAAACAAACCACCGCGGCCTTGCAAACACAAATGTTGAATACGAGTTCAACGGTGATGCAACAGTATTATAATGTGGTTAGACAAACTGCATTTTTAAAAACAATTGAAAAGTCAATCGAAGCTTCAGAGGAGCGTGTGGCAATTGTAAAAACACGACAAGCAGTGGGTGTAGCCAATCAAGCAGATTTATTACAATCTAGTTTAGATTTAAATGCTTTAATACAAGCAAAGCAAAATCAGTTGGTGGTGTTGGAGCAAGTGAAGGCAGATTTATACAATAGTATGGTGGTGCCTGCGAATTCAAATTATATATTTACAGACAGTATACAGGTAGATCAAAAGCTTAATTTGTCAGATGTAGAATCAAAAATGAAAGCACATCCATTATTACAATCTGCCCAACAATTGATCAACGTAAATCAATTTTTAGAAAAAGAAACGAAGGCATTAACTTATCCAACTTTAAGAGCTAACGGCGGCTACAACTACAATAGCAATAAGTCTACAGCAGGCTTTATCTTATTGAACGAAAGTTATGGTCCATTTTTAGGCTTGAATTTAAGTATTCCAATTTATGCTGGAAGCGCCAATAAGCGTGCCTATAAAAATGCACAAATCAATACAGTAAGTGCTAAGATCCAATACGACAATACAGCGCAGGATTTAGAAACGGAATTATTCAAGACCTATCAAAATTATCAAAATAGTTTAAAGCAAACACCAATCGAAGTACAGAACTATGAAATGTCAGAAGCTTTATTGGCATTGGTGATGGAGAAATTTAAATTAGGACAAGCAACGATAGTTGACGTAAAACAAGCGCAACAAAGTTTTGAAACTGCAGGATTTAGATTAACGAGTTTAAAGTTCAGTGCAAAAATTGCAGAGATAGAATTAAAACGTTTATCGAATCAATTGAGTTTTTAAACTACTTCCAACCGTCACCATCAAGGATATTACCTATCCCGCCTAAAATACTGCCTTCCTCTTTGCGCTTATAGGTTCCATAAGCCAGGATACGACCAGCTAAACGACTGATAGGTAAGGTTTGAATCCAAACTTTACCTGGCCCGGTAAGCGTTGCAAAGAATAATCCTTCACCACCAAATAAAGTATTTTTAATACCACCTACAAATTGAATATCATAATTCACATTGGAAGTAAAGCCAACAATACAACCTGTGTCTACTTTTAATAATTCGCCAGGCTGTAAATCTCTTTCAATCACATGTCCACAAGCGTGTAAAAAAGCCATCCCATCCCCTTCTAATTTTTCCATAATAAATCCTTCACCACCAAATAAGCCTGTGCCTAATTTTCGTTGAAATTCAATACCTATGTTTACACCTTTAGCGGCGCATAAGAAAGCGTCTTTTTGACAAATCACTTTACCACCTAAGTTGGGTAAGAACATTGGGATTATTTTACCAGGATAAGGAGAAGCAAAACTTACCTTTTTCTTGTTGCCATAAATATTAGTATAAGCAGTCATGAATAAACTCTCTCCCACTAAAGCGCGTTTACCTGCTTGAAATAATTTATTTAAGAGGCTACTATTTTGTTGAGAGCCATCACCAAAGATGGTCTCCATTTGAATGCCATCTTCCATCATCATAAAAGCACCAGGTTCCGCAATAGCTGTTTCTTGAGGGTCAAGTTCAATAGATACATATTGCATTTCTTCTCCAAAAATTTGATAATCTATTTCGTGTACGGACATAACTTTTATTTTTATTATTACAAAGCTACTTTATCTCTATAAAAAAACCCCTCGAAATTTTCGAGGGGTTACAATTTAATTTAAGAATCCAAGTTTCAATGATGCGTGGTTAAAACCAAGAGCCATTGAATGTCGTATCGCCATTCGCATTATTTTTAGTCATTCTTCTTTTTACTTGTTTATTATGAATCCATGTAGTTACAAACATCAATGGAATAAAAACAAAAGTTAAAGGAGGAATGCCTAACATGCTTATCCATTTACCACCAAATTGGCGACGCATTGGACGACGTAATCTTTCTGCAATTAAATACATTGCAGGAACAATAAATAAAGTCATAAAGAAGGCGAAGGCCAATCCAAAAATTATGGTCCAGCTCAAAGGTTTCCAAAAGGCAACGTTATCACCGCCAAAGAAAATATGTGGATTTAATTCACTGAATAAAGTCACAAAATTGATATTGAAACCAACTGCAATAGGAATGAATCCAAGAATCGCAGCCAAGGCGGTTAACAATACAGGAATAATTCTTGTTTTACCTGCTTGAATAACGGCTTCTCTAGTTTTGTAACCACGGCTTCTCAATTCATCCGCGAATTCAATAACCAAGATACCGTTTTTCACTACGATACCTGCTAATCCAACAATACCAAGACCCGTCATGATGCCAGATACTTTCATACCCGTTAATGCAAAACCTAATAATACACCAATGATACTAAATAGGATCTCTGTTAAAATAATTACGGACTTAGAGATAGAGTTGAATTGTAAAACCAAAGTGAATAAAATCAACATCAATGCAATGATCAATGCTTTACCGAAGAAAGCAACTGTTTCTAATTGTTGTGCATTCTCGCCGGTTTGTTTGACAGTCACGCCATCAGCAATACCTTTGTAGTTTTCAATATATTGCGCTATCACGGCGTTCACTGCAGTAGGGTTATAACCTTCATTCATCAATACATTAGAGCGTAATTGAATTTGTCTTTTTTGGTTCTTTCTTTTCACGCTTCCTAAAGTGCTAGTAGGCTCTACTTTTACCAAAGAACTGATAGGTATATTTTTAACCATACCACCAGCTGCCATGTCACGGAAAGATAAACGCATGTTTAATAAATCTACTAAATTTTTACGTTGCATCTCTTCATTACGTAATTGAATTTTATACTCGTCTTTGCCATCTTTTATTTTAGACACTTCTCTACCAAATAAAGCAGTACGAATTTGCATGCCTACTTGAGCAGAAGAGACACCTTCACTAAGTGCACGATCTCTATCAATGGTTAATGTCAATTCAGGATTTTGTAAATCCACATCCATTTTTAATTCTTCGATACCAGGAATTTGCGCAGCATCTAAATAGTTTTTTAAACCAACAGCAGTTTTAATTAATTTATCAAAGTCATCTCCTTGAATTTCAATATTTACAGGTGGTTCTGTTGGCGGACCACTTGACTCTTGTGTTACAGTGATTTCGGCACCAGGAATACCTTTCATTTCCTTACGTACTGCTTCTAAATAAGGCCTTGTAGAAACACCATGACGCTTTTCAAACTCAACAAAGTTCACTTGAATACGACCTAATTCAGACCTGGTACTTCTATCACCCGTCATGGGGTCACCAGCGCCCACTGCGATATTGGAAATGATAGATTCCACCACTGGATTTTTTTTGCCCTTATCAGTGCCCAATATTTTATTCACTCTCGCTTCTAATACTTTTGTAATAGAATCAGTATGTTTTACTTCTGTACCAACTGGTAATTTAAGGTAAACATAAACTTGATTTGGATCAGCCTGAGGGAAAAACTCAATACCTGTTCTACCTGTGCCTACACTAATACCAAATACAATAAAAGAGAAAATTAATAAGCCAAAAGTGGCAAATAATAATTTAACGGGCCTCCATCCTGTTAAAGATCTTCTCAATACACGTTCATACAGGTTCATCATGTTAGGTAAGGTCGTCTCTTGGAAATGTTTAATTGCTGACGCAATAAAATACCTGTTAGCAACAACCAATAGCATAAAGAAAATTAATAAGTTACCCAAGAAGGTAGCACCCATTAAATCTAATACTAAACCAAAACCAATAGGAATCCAAAACGTCTTTTTCTTGAAGATTGCTGATTTTGGTTCTGTGCTATCATGCTCCTCGTGGTTCATAAAGTCAACAGCAAATACTGGATTCATGATAAATGCCACTACTAATGATGCTGCTAATGTAAAGATCAACATGGCAGGTAAGTAAACCATGAATTTTCCAATGATACCTGGCCAGAACAATAATGGGAAAAATGGCGCCAAAGTGGTCACAGTACCCGCTAACACAGGAATAAATACTTCACCAGCAGCCATTTTAGCCGAAGTGGTAGCTGTTAACTTGCCTTTACCTTGAACAAATATTCTGTGGGTGTTTTCTATAACTACAATGGCATCATCTACAATAATACCTAATCCAAACAATAAGGCAAATAACACCATAAAGTTTAAAGTGATATTACTTCCAATTAATAAATTACCTGCTGGTAAAAATACAAAGGCAACAAACATGCTTAGAGGCACAGATAATGCCACAAAGAAAGCGTTGGTTACACCCATGAAGAACATTAATACAATTAATACTAATATAAATCCGATGACTATAGAGTTCACCAATTCAGTAAAGGAAGACCTAGTTTTAATACTTTGATCACCAGTGATCACGGTAGACAAGTCTTTAGGCAAACTTGTTAATTTAGCTTCATCTACAATTTTCTTAACAGCATCAGAAGTTTCAATTAGGTTTTCACCACTACGCTTAATGATGTTTAAAGTCAATACGTTTTTTCCATCTAAACGTGCATAGCTGTCGTTTTTCTTTACTGTATCAACAATTGTAGCAACATCTTTTAAATAGATTGGTGCACCACTTGTGTTACGAACAATGATATTTGCAATATCATTGGCATTTTTAAGTTGTCCTTTTAATTGAAGGTTACGTTGCATAGTGCCTACTTCTAAAAGACCACCTGACATATCAAGGTTTTCTCTTTGAATGGCATAAGTGATATCGTCAAATGTGATACCAGAGCTTTGCATTCTAAAATTGTCTACATTAATCTGAAACTCACGCTCTGGGGCACCAACAAGATCTACACGATTCACTTGCGTGATATTTTCTAATTTATCTTTTAAGTCGTCTGCATATTTTTTTAATTGAACAGAACTATAATTACCACTAATGTTTACATACATAATGGGCTGCTCACTAAAGTTTACTTCAATTACACGAGGCTCTTGAGTTAAGTCGTTGGGTAACTCCCCTTTTGCTTTATCAACCGCATCTTTTACTTTCTGTAAAGCAATATCTGGCTTAACGCTTGTATTGAATTCTACTGTGATTGCGGAGAAGTCTTGTTGAGAAACAGAAGTGAATTTATTGATCTTTACGCCAGTGATGCCTTTGATTTGTTTTTCTAAAGGACGCGTCACCAAGTTTTCTATGTCCTTGGGAGAGTTACCTACATAGATTGTTTGCACATACATGGTAGGAATCACAATTTCAGGAAATTGTTCTTTAGGTAAAGTCAAGAATTGATAGATTCCCCCAAGACTGATAAACAACATCAATAAATAGATAGATGTTTTGTTGGTGATACTCCAAGAAGTGGGTTTAAATTCTTTAAACTTTTCTTTGATATTATTGAGTGTCGACATAATGATCGATTGAGCTTTTATAAATTATTGAATATTTGTGGTGATCAGTTGACCATCGTAGATAGACTGATAACCTTCTGTAATCAAGATCTCTCCAGCGGTTAATCCACTAAGAACTTCTACGTTGTTTCCGTAGAATTCACCAGTCGTAACCATTTTTTTGCGGGCAAGCATTTTGCCAGCTTCAACTACAGCTACATATACAAATTTTCCTTTTTCGTCGTTTTGTAATAAGTTCACTGGGATGCTGATTGCATCTTTCTTTTCGTAATCTTTGATCTTAACTTGTGCTAATAAGTTTGGTCTAAAGTTTTTGTCAATAGGCAACTTAGATTCAATAAAGAAGCTTCTGCTCAATGGATCAATCACATTACCCAATACATTCACTTTATTGTTGATGGTTTTTTGAATATCAGGGAAAGTTAATGTTAACTCAGTGCCTACTTTTACTTTACCAGCATAGTTTTCTGGAACTTGTGCGGTTAATTTAAGTTTGGTGGTATTCACAATTTTAATTTGACCAGGACCCATAAATAATTCGCCAACTTTTACATTTACTTCTTCTGCAACACCATCTACATCACTATAGATGCTAGTAAAAGCTAATTGATCTTTAACAATGCCTAATTGTTCATAGGCTGCTTTTAATTGACTAGCCAATGCATCCGCGTTGGTTTTGGCACTCATCAATTGAATTTCACTACCAATGTTTTGATCCCAAAGGTTCTTTTGTTTTTCGTATACAGATTTAGCTAAAGCAGCTTGAGATTTTAAAGTCTCGATGTTTTGGGCAGCAGCAGCAGCACTTTGCTTGATCAAAGTATTGTCCAATTGTAATAATAATTGACCTTTTCTAACATTATCCCCTCTTTTAACATAGATTGCTCTCACTTGACCACCACCTGCACGAGGGGTGATAAAAGAAACACTCTCCGATTCCACCTTGCCTTGTAACTCAATAAAGTGTGTAAACATTTCTGATTGTAGTGTATCTATTGCCACTAAAATTGCTTTAGCTGCAGAGCTGCCACCTGCTTTTTCCAAATCTTTTTCTAATGCTACAATTTGAGCATTCAGGTCAAGTGCTTGTTTTTTTAAGTTAGCTAATGTCTTTTGTTTGCCTTCAACTGTATTGTCTCCTCCGCCGCAAGCAGTTGCGAATACAAGTAAGCTTAAGGTAAAAAATGTTGCTATTGATTTCATTGTATCTATTTTAAATGATTGTTGTATTGATTAATATATTTTGAAGGTTATAATTTGCCACTTGCTTTTAATAAATCTACTTTAGCGATTAAAGCAGCATATAAAGCGTTCATAAAATTATTTTGGGCAGCCACTAAGTCCGCCTGCGCTGCAGATATTTCGGTATTAGAACCTGTACCTGCTTCGAATTTCTTTTTTGTTTGACCATAAACATTTTCTGCTAATTGCATGTTTTTTTTCTGAAACTCTACAGTAGCAACAGAGGACATATAATTTAGTTTTGCTTGGCTTAGTTCATTGTCAATATTGTTTTTCATCGCAGACAATTGGTTTTCCACTTGCTGTAATTCAATTTTTGCTTTTTTGATTTTTGATACGGTAGATAAACCATTAAATATGGGTAGATTGATATTTAAACCAATTAAAGAAGTTTTAAACCAATTGCCATTATTATTATCAAAGAAATCAAATTTAGTTCGCTGAGCGTTTTTAGTATAAGCACCATTAATACTAATGGTTGGTAAGTAACTTAACTGATAGCGCTTAACATTATACTCGCTCAGTTTTTTCACGGTAGTTAAGTATTGAAAATCTTTACGAACATTATATTGAAAGTTATTTTCAAAAAGTACATCTGTGCTTAAGCTGGATTCATTAACCACATCAGTTAATACTAGGCTATCTTTAATAGGCATGCCCAGTAACATTTTTAAACCCATAAAGCCAATTGTTACAGCATTATTTGCTTTTAGTTTTTCAGTTTGTAAGTTGTTCAATTGAACGTTTACTTTATCTACATCTAAACGCTCAGCAAAACCATTCTTATACATTATTGCAGCATCGTTTGCTAATTTTTGTAGTCGCTCAATGTTTGCGTCTAAAATATTTAGCTGTGTTTTGCTTGCAGCAAGCTGGTAGTAAATTTTGTAAATATTTGCTTTGATATTTTCTTCAGTTAAGGCAGCGTTTTTCTTTTTCCAATCCAAGGAAGTTGCTCTAGCTTGTAAGGCAATAAATACTTGACCATCAAATAACAATTGGTTAAAGTTGGCACCATAAGTAGAATTGTATTTTGTACCAAACTGAACTGGAATAAAAGTGCCAGGGGCGCCACCAAATATTTGACCAGGTAATAAAGAAGTTGGAATGGTTAAGAAATTCGTTCCACTAAGACTTGTATTCACAGTTGGTAATGCGGCAGCTGCGATTTCTCTATTGGTTTGAATTTGTGCGTCAATATCAAGTAAAGCATTTTTTACTTGAACATTATTTTTTTGTGCATAATTCACTGCATCGGCAAGTGAAAATGCATGAACAGTGGGTTGTACCTGAGCTTGTGCAGTATACGCAAGAAGTACTGTTATAATGACGATGATTTTTTTCATTGGTTTATTAAGATTGCTTGTTTAGTTATTTTTTGATTGCTTATATTGATTCATTAGTTCATAACCTTTGACAGTCATTAATCCATATACAAAATGTTCCATTAATTGTGTGTGTACTTCAATGGGATTAAAAAGAGAAACGGGAAATGCATGAAGGTTAAAAGGAATGAAAATCGTTTCCAATCTGAATCGTGATAAAATTTCCACTTCCAAATCGCTTCTGTAAAAACCCTGCTCAATACCCTTGATTAAATTTTGTTTAATGAGGGAAAGAAAAAATTCTTCTTTGTGTTTTTTAATAATGTCAAAAGCGGAAGGAAAATGTTTTTCTAATTCCATTAAGGTGCCTGGGTTCATTGTTTTAGCCATTTCTTTCATGGTTTCCATGACCAAAAACATTTCATGCACTGCATTGTCTGCTTTGGCTTCACAATGGTGACACATTTGCTGATGACTTTTAAGTTCATACCCAACCACCGCTTTCACCAAATCGTCTTTGTCCTTAAAATACTGGTAAATTGTTTTTTTGCTAATGCCCAATTGGGTAGCCAAATCGTCCATGGTGACCTGTCTTAGACCGGTTTGGAGCATCAGATCTCTAGCTTTTAATAATATTCTGTCTTGCATACCTTTTATTGAGGGCGCAAAACTATGGAAACTATTTTCGTTTTCAAAGTTTCCGGCGTTATATATTTAATAATTTATGATAAATGGCAAAATTGTGTGAAATTTGAAGCTAAATCAGTACAAAATGCCCAATTTAAGGCAGAAATTAAGGAGAAAACAGATTTTGGGATTTTTGGCCCAACTATTCTTTCAAGGGGTGGTGGTGTTGGCACCCATCGGTGTGACCGTTTGGGTAGTGGTAAGTTTATTTAACTGGGTAGACAATTTCTTACCCAACTTATTGAATGTATTGTTCCCAGTTCAGTTTGCCGAGGTAAACGGGCAGATACCAAAAGTTACGGGGCTTGGTTTTTTAGTGGCCATTACGTTGGTGTTAATAGTAGGATGGTTGTCCTCCTTATTTTTTGTAGAAAGATTGGTATCAATTTTTGATAAAGTCTTGGAAAAAACCCCAGGTGTAAAAATTATTTATTCTTCGGTAAAAGATTTCTTAGAAGCTTTTGCGGGAAATAAGAAAAAATTTGACGAACCTGTTTTGGTGAATGTAGATGCAACAGATGTTTGGAGGATAGGATTTATCACACAAAAAGATAGTGTACATTTTGGTTTAGCTGATTTTGTGACAGTCTATGTCCCACACTCTTATGCGATCTCTGGCATCACTTATATCGTTGCACCAACAAGAATAAAAAAATTACCAAAAAGTATTGCTGCTGCAGAAGCTATGAAGTACGTGGTTTCTGGGGGCGTGACGACGATGGATGAGAATGAATCGCATAGCGATTCGTGATGAGTGAAGAGAAAGAAGCGGTGCATCTTTCGATGAAAAAATTATTTTAAAAATAGCCAATGCAAGTACATAATTTCAATTCTGGTCCTGCTATCTTACCCAAAGAAGTGTTAGATCAAGCAGCCACCGCCGTACATAATTTTAACGGAACTGGCTTATCTATTTTAGAGATAGGACACAGAACAGAACATTTTGTAGCGGTGATAGAAGAGGCAAAACTAATTGTAAAAAGATTGATGGGCCTTGGCGATGAATATGAAGTATTGTTTTTACAAGGAGGTGCTACGATGCAATTTATGCAAGTGCCTATGAATTTATTAGACGAAAACGGATTGGCCGCAATCTGTGATAATGGGGTTTGGGGTCATAAAGCGGTGAAAGAGGCTCAATTATTTGGCCCTGTAAAAGTGGTATCAGATACGACAGCAGACAAACATACACATATTAATAAGGCCCTGGAACTACCAGCCAGCACTACTTATTTGCATATTACGACCAATAACACGGTAGAAGGCACGCAATGGCATCAATACCCAAAAGTATCTGTACCCTTGGTAGGCGATATGAGTTCGGATATATTTTGTAGACCTACTCCATTTCATCAATTCGATTTAATTTATGCAGGTGCACAAAAAAATATGGGTGCAGCAGGCGTTACTATGGTGGTGGTAAAGAAATCAATTTTAGGAAAAACGAATCGACAAATTCCAGCGATACTTGATTATGAGAAACATATGGATGCAGGCTCCTTGTTAAACACACCGCCGGTATTTTCGATCTATGTAAGTTTGTTGACATTGAGGTGGATAGAAAAAGAAGGTGGATTAGAAGAGATGGGAAAAAGAAATATAGCAAAAGCAAATTTATTATACGACACTATTGACAACGCTGAACATTTTTATTGTCCAATAGTAAAAGAAGACAGAAGTATTATGAATGCCGTTTTCTTTTTAAAAGATCAAACAAAAGAAGCAGCATTTTTAGCATTGTGTAAAGAAAAAGGAATGATTGGTGTAAAAGGATATCGAACGGTAGGAGGTATCAGGGTGAGTATGTATAATGCAATGCCTATGTCAAGTGTAGAAGCGTTCTGTGCTTTAATAAAATCTTTTTCATAAGAATACAAAAATTAAAAAAAAATTTAACGAATCAATTGTATTCAACTCGATTATATGCGACAAAATGAACGATATTTGCCTTCA
>CAZBJP010000051.1:0-12106 GCA_964492205.1 uncultured Sediminibacterium sp. | reverse complement strand
TGATTCAATTGATTTTTGGTTTTAAATTAAATTTATAAAAAAGTGATTTAATCCTTAGAACAAAAGTGGATTTTTTTAAGAATCTTAACACTTCAATATCTAAGGGGTTACAAAATAAGTAATTTATTGATTGAAACAATTTTCAAGTCATTTTTTTTAAGTAAAAAAATTATTAACTAAATAGTGTTCCTCGAAAACAATATATTTATGGGTCGAATAAAAAAACAATAATTATTTAATATGAAAAAAATCCTCGCAATTACAAGTCTTTGTGTCTTGATGACAAGCTTTGTAAACGCCCAAAAAAATGCACCTGTTACTGACACGAGTAATTCGGCAGCTGGGGCAAAAAAAGACCTCCCCTCCAAAACAGGCCCAAAATCCTTTAAAGAGTTCATTTCCAAGAAGGCGGTGACTCAAAAAGGGGTCTTTACTGTGCACCTTCAAGACGACAAGTTTTACTTTGACATTCAAGACAGTCTGTTAGGTAGAGAATTAATGGCGGTAACCAGGTATGCCAAAGTTGCTGGTGGTGCAAGAAAGTACGGAGGTGAACAAGTTAATGAGCAGTCAATCTTATTTGAAAAAGGTCCAAATAACCGCATTTTCATGCGTGTTGTTACCTTGATCAGCAAGGCAGATTCAACTCAAACCATTGCAAAAGCTGTTAAAAACTCTTATTTAGATCCTATTGTGGCTTCATTTGACATTAAGGCTTACGGCAAAGACTCTTCAAGTTCTATCATTGATGTAACTGATTTTTTTAAAGGTGATAACCAAGCAGTTAGCTTAAGTAGCTTTGAAAAAAGGAATTTTAACTTGTCAAGTTTAGCCTCTGATCGTTCCTATGTAGAAAGTATTAAGGCTTACCCAATTAATATTGAAGTTAGAACTGTAAAAACTTTCAATGCAAGCGCACCAATGCCAGGTAGCCCAAGTAGCGGCAATTTTATTCCAGCAGCAGCCAACGCTGGGGCTGTAACATTTGAATTGAATACTTCGATTCTTTTACTCCCTAAAGTGCCTATGGGTCGTCGATTATTTGACCCAAGAGTTGGCTACTTTGCTGATAACTTTGTAGAATATTCTGATGATCAACAAAAGGTAAAAAATCAAATTTTTGCTGTTCGTTATCGCTTAGAGCCAAAGCCTGAGGATATAGAAAAATATAAAAGAGGTGAGTTAGTAGAACCTATTAAACCAATTGTATATTATATTGATCCAGCAACTCCTAAAAAATGGGTGCCTTATTTAATTGATGGCGTGAATGATTGGAATATTGCTTTTGAAAAAGCGGGTTGGAAAAATGCCATCCAAGGCAAAGAATGGCCAAACGATAGCACTATGAGTTTAGAAGATGCACGTTTTTCAGTGATTCGTTATTTTGCCTCAGATATTGAAAATGCTTACGGCCCTCAAGTACATGATCCAAGAAGTGGTGAAATCTTAGAAAGCCATGTTGGCTGGTACCACAATGTGATGAGTTTAGTTCATGACTGGTACATGGTACAAACAGCTGCGGTTGATCCTGCTGCTAGAAAAATGCATTTTAATGATACGTTGATGGGTAACTTGATTCGTTTTGTCTCATCCCATGAAATTGGACATACTTTAGGTTTAAGACATAATATGGGTAGTTCTAGTCAAACCCCTGTTGAAAAATTAAGAGACAAGGCATGGGTAGAAGCCAATGGACATACTGCTTCTATCATGGACTATGCGCGATTTAATTATGTTGCACAACCTGAAGATAAAATAACTCAACCTGGTTTATTCCCAAGAATTGGCGATTATGATAAATGGGCAATTCAGTGGGGCTATACTTATACTGGCGAAAACGACGCACAAACAGATCGCAAAATCAATAACAAATGGATTGTTGATAATTTGAACAAGAATCCGAGATTGTGGTTTGGTGGCGAAGGGAGAAATGATGACCCTAGAGCACAAACAGAAGATTTAGGAGATAATGCGATGTTAGCGAGTGAATATGGCATAAAAAATTTAAAAAGAATTTTAGTAAACTTGCCTGAGTGGACAAAAGAAGAGGGAGATCGTTATGAAAACCTAAATCAAATGTATGGCCAAGTAGTAGGTCAATTCAACAGGTACATGGGGCATGTATTAAGAAATATAGGTGGAGTTCAAGAAACATTTAAGAGTGTAGAGGAAAAAGGAGATGTCTATGCACCTACTTCTGTTGCAACACAAAAGCAAGCAATGCAATTTTTCCATACACAATTATTTACAACACCTAAATGGTTATTAGACGCATCTATTTTGAATAAATTTGCTAATCCTGCTTCAATTGAGCGTGTGCAGTCAGTTCAAACTAATATTTTAAAAGCACTACTTGATAAAACAAGACTACATCGTTTAACCACTACTCAATCTCGTTTTGGCAATGCTGCATATGCTTTAAATGATATGATGGACGATTTAAGAAAGGGCTTGTTTAACGACGTTACTAAAGCTGATGTGTATCGTCGTAATTTGCAAAAGACTTATGTAAATCAACTTGATGAGATAATCAACCCGTCTCCAGCAAATGCTGCATCATCTGCTTCAATGGCTATGATGCGTCTTGGTGCTCCAACCGTGGATGTTGAAAATACAGATGTAGTTTCTGAAGCAAAAGCCCAATTGAAAAAATTAGCTACTGCTCTACAAAATACAAAAGCAACCGCTACAGACTCAATGGCTTTAAATCACATCAACGATTTACAAGACAGAATTAAACAAGCATTAGATCCAAAATAGTACAATGCTATTTTAATAACAAAGTGCTCAAAAAAATGCCTCCCGATTGGGAGGCATTTTTTTACAGAAAATAATAAAATAAATACATTAAGTCAGTTTATAAAGGTCAAATTCTTTCACTTCTTATTCGTACCTCAAAGCATTTATAGGATTTAATGAAGCGGCTTTCATTGCAGGATAAATACCAGCTACTAAGCCAACACCAGAGCATATTACAATTCCTGTAATCACCCAGAACCAAGGGATCACAAATCCAGTACTTAATACAATACTAAAAAGATTTCCTACCAATACGCCTAAAAGAATACCAAAAATAGCACCCAATAAACTAATTATAATACTTTCAAATAAAAATTGACGACGAACATCTTTTCTTTTACCACCTAATGCCTTAATTAATCCAACTTCTCTAGTTCTTTCATTAACAGCCACCAACATAATGTTCATCAATCCAATCGCAGCACCAATTAAAGTTATCATACCAATCGCTCCAGCAGCACCGCTAATACCCGCTAAGAAGCCAATAAATAACTGTGCGAATTTATCACTCTTATCAATGATAAAATTATCAGATTCTGTAGGTATTAATTTTCTAGCTTTTCTCATCTGCAACATAGCTTCATCAATTGCAGGTTCTAATTCAATAACATTATTCACTGCCACACCTAATTGATACGATGGATTCGTATTTTGATATTGACGTATATTTTTTAACGAAGTAACCACCACATCATCTTGTCTCAACATAGCACTAGATCCTTTTGATTTTAATAAACCAATGATTCGATATGGCTTTCCTTGAATCAGAA
This sequence comes from uncultured Sediminibacterium sp., assembly GCA_964492205.1. Taxonomy (GTDB): domain Bacteria; phylum Bacteroidota; class Bacteroidia; order Chitinophagales; family Chitinophagaceae; genus Sediminibacterium. The sequence continues at coordinate 8,537 of CAZBJP010000051.1, read as the reverse complement.
TAATTTTATCAATACTCTTTTCAGGATTTCTTGGGAATAATTTTGCACCGACACTACTTCCAATCAGGCAAACATTTCGTCCAGATTGAAGATCCACTGCATTTAAATTCCTCCCAACTGCTATTTGATATCCATTAACAGCTAAGTAATTTTCATCTGCACCCCACATCCCAATTTGCGGATTGGTTTTTAGATTTTTATAGACTAATTCGTTATTGCCACTTGCTCTTCTAAATACACTTACTTGTGCCCTGTTAAAACCATAATTATCCTTGAAATACAAAGACTCATCTAAAGTAAAAGGCTTATTAAGATTTGATTTTTTTTCTTTTTGGCCTTTTTTGGTTTTAGCAAAATCTTCTCCATTATTGGGTCCACCAATTCTTGCATTCATTTCCTTATAACGGATCGTAAATGCATTCGCTCCCATAAAAGAGAAATTTTCTTTTAAGCTTTGGTTCATGGCCGAAATGGCTGTGATAATTCCAATTAATGCCATGATACCAAATGCAATAATAGCAACGGTAATACTAGTTCTTAGCTTATTCCCATTTACGGTACGCCAGGCCAATACAAATGAATCCTGTAAGGTCATATAAAATTTTATCTGAGCCTAAAGGTAGGACAGATTAAATAAGGATTCACTTTAAAGCGCTATCTATTTGAAGAACGGCTAAAAGTAGAGATAAGAGAGGAATAGATTGGGCAGGATGCCTATTCCTACAATCAATAATACAAAAACAAGTAATTTATACTTATATCCTTGTTCTATTTCCTGAATGGCAGGTTCGCCGTCTGCAAAATACATTGCTTGAATTACTTTGAAATAATAGTATACACTAACTGCAGCAAATAAAATAGCCACCAATACCAACCAAATGCCTACACCAGACTTTACTGCAGCATTCAACATAAAATATTTAGCAAAAAAACCTCCTGTCAATGGAATGCCAGCCAATGATAATAAGAAGATAGTGGTCATACCCGCCAATAATGGTTCTTTTTTTGCTAAACCATTGAAAGCTTCGAAACTGTATTCTTTCATTTTTACCAAGACCCCAAACAAACCAATACTTGCTAAAGAATAAGCCATGATATAAAGTAAAATTCCTTCTACTGAAAAATTAGTTGCCCCATACAACGCAAAAAGCATAAAACCAACCTGCGCGATGCTTGAATAAGCCAACATACGCTTTACACTACGTTGAAATACTGCTGTAATATTTCCTACAAATAGCGTAGCGATGACTACAAAAGTTAATAATAAATTCCAAGCATAACCTAGCGCTTTAAACTGACTATGAAACAACACAACAAAAGCTATGATTGCGGTTGCTTTTACAATAGTTGCCATGAAAGACGTGAATACAGTTGGTGCTCCATCATACACATCTGGTGTCCAAAAATGAAATGGGGCAGCGGACACTTTAAAATTAAAAGAAGCAAATATTAAAATCAAGCCTGCAGACAGCATTAATTGCTCTCTGACCATGCCTGTTGTGGCATTTAAAACAGGTGTTGTCATTTGAAATGTACCAGTTGCTCCATAAATGAATGTTATACCCAATAAAAATATGCCTGTTGAAAACGAACCCATTAAGAAATATTTCAATGCAGCTTCATTGCTATTTAAATTCTTCTTATCCGCTCCTGTTAAAATATACAACGGAATTGATAAGATCTCAATACCAATAAACAACATCAATAAATTATTAAACGATGTTAGGATACTCGCTCCACATAAGATAAAGAAAAACAACGCATAAAAATCTGCAGCATGATTTCCGATCTTTGCAATTTCTTCTCCATTTAACCATACATATAAAAAAGTCAAGATGAATAAGATGGTATTGACATATAAACCAAACTGCGTGAATGCTAACATGCCTTTAGTGTCAAATGAAATGGCAAAAATGCCATTCAATTGCAATAAATTGGCCACAATCAATGATAATAGTCCTGCTAATGCAATACGCGTATGTGTTTTCTTATTATCAAAAATCCAAGAAGCAAACATCATTAATACACCTAATAAAGCCGAAGCAATAATTGCGTTCATTATAAATTCATTTAATTATTTGACAAACAGTTGTTGTAATGTATCTGTAGTTAAATCAAATAATGGAGCAGGGTAGACTCCAGTTAAGATTACTACTATGAATAATACAATCAATACAAATTGTGCAGGCATATTAGGCACTTGCATTTTATTTATTTTCTCACTCACTTCGCCATAAGCGCATTTTTGTACCATATTCAATGTATATATAGCAGCCAGTACCACACTTATTCCCGCTGCTGCTGCTATCCATGGATTAAACTTAAATAAGCCATTGAACATTAAAAACTCTCCAATAAATGCATTCGTAAGTGGCAATGCGATGTTGGCAAAAGCAAATCCTACAAGCAAAATACCTAGAGTTGGATTTTGCTTTGCAAGACCACCCATTTCTTTTAAGGATCTTGTACCTGTTTGTTGTTCAATAATATCAGCAATAATCCACAAGCCTAATACATTCACGCCATGAGAGAACAATTGTATTAGAACCCCTTGTATACCTATTTCAGTATTAGTAAATAATGCAGCACTCATAAGTCCAATGTGCGCGATAGAAGAATAGGCAATCAATCGTTTCATGTCATCCTGACGAATGGCAATAAAAGAAGCATAAAGAATGCCAATTACAGACAAGATTACCACAAAATTCGAATGGGCGCTAAATGCATCCGGGAACAATGGCATTAACCATCTAAGAACGCCATATAAACCCATTTTAACCATCACTGCACTTAAAACCATCGTCACTGCTGTAGGTGATTGCTCATACGCATCTGGCTGCCATGTGTGCAATGGGAAGATGGGCATCTTAATCGCAAAAGCAGTAAAGAATAATGCAAAGGCAGTAATTTGTTGTCCAGTTGTTAAACTTGCTTGTTTGAAAGATTGAATCGCAAAACTTTGATCTGCTGTATGGGTATACAATAAAATAATACCTATTAACATGAACAAAGAACCTAAAAATGTATAAATAAAAAATTTAAAGGTAACAGCGACACGCTTTTCTCCACCCCATATTGAACAAAGAAAATAAACTGGGATTAAAGCTAGTTCCCAGAAAAAATAAAACAATAATGCATCACCAGCTAAAAACACACCTAATAATCCAGTTTGAGTAAACAACATCAAAGATAAAAACTGACTACTGTTTTTGATGCCATTTTTAGAAGTGGCAATGAATATAGCAGGGAAACTAATACAAGTCAAAAGCATCAAAATTTTTGACAATCCATCAGCTGTGAGTGTAATCCTTGCATTTAAACTTGGCAACCAAGCAGCATCAAAATTGGCTGCACCCTTACATGCAATATAAATTGATAGCGACAAGGTGATTGCACTAGTAACTATTGCAATATTGTTTGCTATTTTCTCAGATTTAATCAACAACAATATGATTGCTGCGATAAACGGAATAGATAGAATTGAAAGTAATACCATTGTTGCTATTAATTTATTTAATCAAATTATAAAAGAATCGAGTAATGGCTATATCGTTAAACCAAATAAGAAATAAGACAATCATACTCAACACCATAAATAAAATATAATACCCTACTTGACCACTCTGCATCAATCGAGTTTGTCTTGCACCATATTGTACTAATTTTCCAGTACCATTAACAAGTCCATCAATAATATTTTTCTCAACCACTTCCTTTAAGAAACCAGCAAAACGATTTAGCGGTTGTACAATTGACTTATCATACAATTCGTCTACCAACCATTTGTTGTATAGAAATTTACCCAATGCAGTTTGTGGCTCACCATCTGCTTGCTTACTGTATTTACCTATGGCAATAAATAAAGCGACTAACGCAATCGTTACTGAGCTTCCCATTAAAATCCATTCTGTACTATGTGATAAATGTAATGGCGTTACTTGGCCAATGATACTTGATAAATGATGTCCTAACCAATGGTGTCCACCTAAAATTTCTGGCACACCCATTGCACCACCAACAGCACTTAAAACCGCTAAAATAATCAATGGCAAAGTCATTGACACAGGACTCTCATGCACATGACTTGCCTGTGCTTCTGTGCCTCTAAATTGGCCCAAGAAGGTTGTTGCATACAAACGGAACATATAAAACGCAGTCATCGCAGCACCTATCACCCCTAAGAACCAATAAATTGGATTTTTAGCGTAAGCTGCTGCTAAGATTTCATCTTTTGAAAAGAACCCACTAAAAGGTGGCACCCCGGCAATAGCAATACATCCAATTAAAAAAGTTAGATGTGTAATAGGCAATTTTGATTTCAAACCACCCATCTTACGAATATCTTGCTCATGATGCATGGCGTGGATAACAGATCCGGCAGCCAAGAACAACAATGCTTTAAAGAAAGCATGTGTAATGACATGGAATACAGCACCAGAATAGGCGCCCACGCCTAATCCTAAGAACATATAGCCTAATTGACTTACTGTTGAATAAGCCAATACCTTTTTGATGTCGTTTTGTTTAATCGCAATGGTCGCTGCTAATAATGCAGTACTGATACCAATGATAGCAACGACTGTTTGCGCAATCTCGCTATGTGTATAAAAAATATTAGTCCTTGTGATCATGTAGATACCAGCAGTTACCATGGTGGCAGCGTGGATCAATGCAGATACAGGTGTTGGTCCTGCCATCGCATCTGGCAACCAGGTATATAAAGGAATCTGCGCACTCTTACCCATCGCACCTACAAATAATAATAAAGTGATGGCTGTAATATCTGTAGTAGATAGTTTAGCTAAACTCTCTGCAGTTAACACTTCACCATAGCTTACTGTACCTAATTTCACAATCAACCAGAAAATTGCCAATAAAAATCCTAGATCTCCAATTCTATTCATTATAAATGCTTTCTTAGCAGCATTGTTATAAGTCGTATTGGTAAACCAATAACCAATCAATAAATACGAACACAAACCAACGCCTTCCCATCCAATGAACATAATTACATAGTTATCTCCCAGTACCAATAAAAGCATAGAGAAGATAAATAAGTTTAGATAAGCAAAATAGCGTGCATAATGCGGCGCTGTTTCTTCATGCATATAGGCCGAAGAATACAAGTGAATTAAAGTACCCACTCCTGTAATGACCAATAAAAATAAACTAGACAAAGCATCTACTCTAAAATCAAATGGGATTTTGATCGAAGTTGTATTGATAAAATCAAAATAATGAACTGTTATAGCGCCTTGCTCCAGTACATTCCAAAATGCAAATAAGCTAAAAACGAAGGAAGCAAATATGTACATAGTACCGTTATAAGCAACTGTTTTTTTACTCCAAATGTTACGCCCTAGTCCATTAAATAAAAAACCTGTTAGTGGCCATAGAACAATTAATGCTAATATTATTTTCATGCGGAATGAATTAATTCTTTAATCTATTTAAGAAATTGATATCAACGGAATGGGTATTTCGGTACATCATTACGATAATGGCTAAGCCAACGCTCACTTCAGCAGCTGCAACAACCATAATAAAGAATACAAAAATTTGTGCGTCAATACCAACTAAAGTTTCAGCGCCATTTTGCAATGCTAAGCCATGGTACATTTTTGAAAATGCCACCAACAATAAGTTGACTGCATTTAACATTAATTCAATACACATGAATACAATGATTGCATTGCGACGGGTCAAGACACCCACAACCCCAATACTAAACAAAGTCAAACATAATATGATATAATACTGTATAGACATCTCTAATGATTTTATTGATGATTATTTTTTTCCAATGATTACGGCCCCTACCATGGCACTCAAGAATAAAACACTACTTATTTCAAATGGCACTACATAATCACTAAATAAAGCGTTGCCTAATGGGTGAATTAATCCGATTGTACCCTCTTTTAATAAAACTTGTTTGCCTTCGATTTGAGTAGTTTGTTTCACTACTGCGATTAATAAGGTAAGAAAACTTCCTCCTGCTATCACACCAGTTAATTTCACCAATAATTGCTTTTGTGGCTCAGCATCTTTTTTGATATTAATTAACATGATCACAAACAAAAATAATACCATGATAGCACCTGCATAAACTATGATATTTACAATCGCTAAAAATTGTGCATTTAGCAAGATATAATGCCCGGAGATGGCAAAGAATACCATAATTAACCACAATACACTGTGTATTGGATTCTTACTAATTAATACCATCGTTGCACTTACAATAGCAAATGCAGATAATATGTAAAATAAAATGTCTAAAGTATTCATAGTATAGTTATGCTTCTACTCCTCTTGCTAAAGCTAAATCAGCTGCTTCAGTTTTTGGATTTGGGATTAATAAATCGTTCTTGCTATATATAAATCCTTTACGAGTGTAATTTGCTGGCGCAAAAGTTTCACTCATATAAATAGCATCTTTAGGACAAGCTTCTTCACACAAACCACAGAATATACAACGCAACATATTGATTTCGTATTTTGCTGCATACTTTTCCTCTCTATATAGATTTTCCTCTCCTTCTACACGTTCTGCTGCTTCCATTGTAATGGCTTCGGCTGGACAAGCAACTGCACATAATCCACAAGCAGTACAGCGCTCTCTGCCTTCTTCATCTCTATTTAAAACGTGTAATCCTCTGAACACTGGACTAAAAGGACGCTTTTCTTCTGGGTAACGTGTTGTCGGCTGTTTTTTAAACATGTGACTAAACGTAATAAACATCCCTTTGATAATATTTATCAAGTACAAGCGCTCCCAAAAAGTCATGGGTTGTCTGTTAACTGGTTGTGCTTTATTGGTTAATGGTTGCATGTCTTTATTCAATGAGGTTTAAATAATTATAAATTGGCTAAAATCAAGGCGCCAGTAATTAACAAATTAAAGAGTGCTAAAGGGATCATTGTTTTCCATCCTAGGTTCATTAATTGATCATACCTGAAACGTGGGATCGTCCAACGAATCCACATAAACAAGAAAATAAATAAAACGATTTTAATCAATAAAGTACCCACACCAATCATGGCAGCTATATTGGGGGCCACAGTAGACTCGTCAAAGAATGGCAAATCGTAACCACCAAAATACATAGAAGCCATAATCGCACTACTCATGATCATATTGATGTATTCAGCAAATAAATAAAAACCAAGTTTCATAGAAGAATACTCCTGATGGTATCCAAAATTCAATTCATTTTCTGCCTCTGGCAAATCAAATGGTGTTCTATTACACTCAGCTAAAGCAGCAATAAAAAACAATAAAAATCCAAGTGGTTGATATACGATATTCCACCAATTTCCTGCGACTTGTTGCTCTACTATAGTTTTCAAACTTAAAGAACCAGAAGTCATCAACAAAGCAATCAATGATAAACCCATGGCTAATTCATAACTAATAGCTTGTGATGCAGCTCTTAAAGAAGACATTAATGAAAACTTATTATTGGAAGCCCATCCACCTATCATGATACCATACACCCCCATACTCACCACAGCGAAAACATACAAGATGCCAATATTAATATCTGCAATTTGCAAAGCGATTTTTCGGCCAAATAATTCAATATCAGAACCCCAAGGTATCACTGCACAAGTCATTAAACTTGCAGTCATCGCTAAACCTGGACCCAATATAAACAACCACTTATTAGCAGCTGATGGAATGATCTCTTCTTTCATGATCAATTTTATACCATCGGCAAGCGGTTGTAATAATCCAAATGGACCAGCTCTATTAGGACCTGGTCGATCTTGTAAAATGGCAGCTACTTTTCTCTCACCAAAAGTGGTATACAAGGCTATGCCTAAACTGCCAAATACAACAATGGCAATTAAGATTAATTTTTCTACCACCAGTCCCCAATCAAATGCAAGAATTGTCATGCTATTATAATTATGCTTTATGAGTATTGTTTCTGTTAAAGGTATCTCCATGAGAAGGACCTTGAATTTTACCTAAATGAATATTAGGCTGATTCACTTCACTTTGATCGTGTATATCCATCAATAAATGAGGTGTTCTACCCTCATTTACTGCAGCAAATGTTTCTTTAGGCTTTGTCATACCAATCTTACCAGCATAATGTCCTTGCGCAATAACAGACTGTCTGCTAATTTCACGAGGGCCTTCAATAATCCAATCCGACGTTTCTTTTTTATCAAAACGACAAGTATTACAAATCCAACCTGGCTTTCCATCTGGCGTATCTTCTACTTCACCCCATTGGTCTTTACGTGCAGTCACTCTATATACTTCGTCTCCTCTATTCCATAAAGTCACTCGTCCAGAACAAGTTGGGCAGTCACGGTGAGCGTCCATTGGCTTCAAGAACCAAACACGATTTTTAAAACGAAACGTTTTATCAGTCAAAGCCCCAACTGGACATACATCAATGACGTTACCTATAAATTCATTATCTAAACTTTTTTCAATATGCGTTGCAATCTCTGCATGATCTCCACGATCTAATATACCATGAACACGCTTATTGGTTAATTGATCAGCAGTGAATACA
>CAZBJP010000050.1:4258-12293 GCA_964492205.1 uncultured Sediminibacterium sp. | reverse complement strand
TCGATTGTGGATCAAAATTCTTTGGCAGTATTGTAGGTAAATCAACCATATAAAATTTATTGTATTGCTTTCGCAATGATTTCAGCAATGTCTAAAACTTCTGTTTTCACTTCTTCGTCTCTATTTTTGATACCATCGGTCATCATGGTATTGCAAAATGGGCAAGCACTTGCTACATAATCAGCTTTTGTTGCAATGGCTTCGTCAGCTCGTTCCATATTAATTCTTGATGTGCCTTTTTCTTCTTCTTTGAACATTTGTGCACCACCGGCACCACAGCAAAGTCCTTTAGACTTACATCTGCGCATTTCTTTTAACTCAATATCTAAAGATTCAAGTACTTTTCTGGGGGCTTCATAAATATCATTTGATCTTCCTAAATAGCAGCTATCGTGGTAAGTAATAGACTTGCCTTTCCATTCATTGCTATCAGTTATTTTGATTTTACCATTTTCAATTAATTCTTGTAAAAACTGAGTGTGGTGTATCACATCGTAGTTGCCGCCTAATGCAGGGTATTCGTTTTTTAAAGTATTAAAACAATGTGGACAAGTTGTCACGATTTTTTTAATCTCATAAGCATTCATGACTTGTATGTTTTGATAGGCCATCATTTGAAACATAAACTCATTGCCAGCTCTTCTGGCAGGATCGCCAGTACATGCTTCTTCTTTACCTAAAATTGCATATACTACATTTGCTTTGTCTAGAATAGTGGCAAATGCTTGGGTAATTTTTTGGGCTCTTTGATCAAAACTACCTGCACAGCCTACCCAAAACAAGACCTCTGGTTTAATACCAGCAGCCGTCATTTCTGCCATTGTTGATACTTTCATAGTGCTTTTATTTTATGCTTGCTTTGCCCATGCGTCTCTATCGTCTGGAGCAAATTTCCAGGGAGCAAAATTATTTTCAATATTACTAAACATACCATTCCATTCTGCTGGAGCGTTGCTGTCTTCCATTATGAGTGATCTCCTTAATTCTAAAATGATATCTAATGGAGAAATACTTACTGGGCATTCTTCTACACAAGCATTACAGGTTGTACAGGCCCTTAATTCTTCCACAGTGATATAGTCATTTAATAAAGTTTTACCATCATCTATGAAGCTGCCATTTTTATCTATGTTTTTACCAACTGTTTCAAGACGGTCCCTGGTATGCATCATGATTTTTCTAGGGCTCAATAATTTACCGGTTATATTAGCAGGGCAGGCAGCGCTACATCTACCACATTCTGTACAACTATAAGCATCCATTAAGTTTTTCCAACTTAAGTCCATGACATCTTTCGCGCCAAATTTTTCAGGAGCTGCAGCATCGGTAGGTGCAAGTTCTGGTTGCATGGCATATAAGACTTCATTCTGAATAGAAGCCATATTGTGCATTTTACCTTTAGGTTCTAAGGAAGCATAGTAGGCATTTGGGAAAGCCAACACAATATGCAAGTGCTTGGAATAGGGTAGATAATTCATGAATGCATAAATACCTAATATATGTAACCACCATGCAGATTGCTCTATAAGATGCAATTGATGTTCAGTGAAATCAGCAAACAACGGTTTAAGTGAGGAAGAGATCAAAAAATTAGCATCGGGATCTGCTGCATTCATTGTTAAAAACAAACTCATTAATACAATTTCAATGATCAAGATCAAATTGGCATCTGTTTTTGGCCAACCAGCAAGATCATTGCTGATAAATCGTTTTAAACGAATGATATTCCTTCTTGATAAAAAAATAATACATGCCACTACAACCAAAGCAGCTAAAACCTCAAAACTATTGATTAAAAAAGGGTAGAATGCACCAAGGAATGGTTCAAAAAAACGGTGTGTCCCAAATAAACCATCAACAATAATTTCAAGTAATTCAATATTGATGATTACAAAACCAACATATACGATTAGATGTAAAATTGCCACTGGAATATTACGAAACATTTTCTTTTGCCCAAGCGCAAGTAAAAATACATTTTTCCATCTTTCAGAAGGTTGATCATTGATTTCAAGTGGTCTTCCTAGATGTATATTTCTTTTTATTTGTTGAAGCTTTTTGGCAAAACTGTAAAAAGCAATGACCGATAGGACTACGAAAATAATGCCGCTAATGAATTCCATAGTTAAAAGCAGTTTGACTGAGACACGAATTTACTCCATTTCTTGTTGTCTTGTGCTTAAAATACCCTCAAATAATACACAGTTTGGTATGAAACTAATGGTAGAATTATGGACTTTTTTAAGCAGAATTATTTAATTTGCCCTTATTCTTTATAGTTCTAAATAGTCCCATTATGAGTCAAGAGATAGATCAAAAAATTGCAAGTTGGTTAAACGGTCCTTTCGATGCTGCCACTAAAGAGGAGGTTCTTGCATTACAAAAGAGTCAGCCAGATGCATTGCAAGATGCTTTTTATAAAAATCTTGAGTTTGGGACAGGTGGACTAAGGGGTATCATGGGTGTAGGTACCAATAGAGTGAATAAATATACTATTGGGATGGCTACACAGGGCTTTTCAAATTATTTATTAAAAAGCTATCCAAATGAGTCCATTGCAGTGGCAGTGGGGCACGATAGTCGCAATAATTCAAGGTTTTTTGCAGAAACTACTGCTCAAGTGTTTGCAGCTAATGGGATTAAAGTTTATTTATTTGAAGCATTAAGACCAACGCCAGAGTTGAGTTTTGCTATTCGAAATCTTAAATGCAAGGGAGGCGTGGTATGTACTGCATCTCATAATCCAAAAGAATACAATGGCTACAAAGCTTATTGGAATGATGGAGGTCAATTGGTTCCGCCACATGATAAAAATGTGATTATAGAAGTAGAAGCAATCCAATCTTTAGACGAAGTTAAATGGAAGGGTGGGGAAGCTTTAATTGAGTTAATAGGTGCAACAATGGATGAAGCTTATATTAAAATGTTGACTTCTTTAAGTGTTTATCCAGAGGTGATTGCAGAACAAAGTGACTTAAAAATAGTTTATACACCGATTCACGGAACTGGTATCACACTGGTACCAAAAGTGTTAGCAGCTTATGGATTTAAAAATGTGCAGGTGGTTGAAGAGCAAGCAATACCTGATGGTAATTTTCCGACAGTGGCTTATCCCAATCCAGAAGAAAGTGAAACCATGAGTATAGGTTTAGCAAAAGCAAAATCGTTGGATGCGGATATTTTATTAGGTACGGACCCTGATGCAGACAGAGTAGGTATTGGTGTAAAAAACCACAAGGGTGAGTGGGTTTTAATGAATGGCAATCAAACAGCTGTATTGGCATTCGCCTATATGATGGAAGCAAGAAGAGCAAAAGGGATTGCACAGCCAAATGACATGGTCATTACAACCATTGTGACTACTGAAATGATTAATGAAGTAGCAAGACAAAATAAGGTAGCTTGTTACAATGTATTAACAGGGTTCAAATGGATTGCTGAATTAATTAAAGAAAAAGAAGGGAAAGAAAACTATATAATAGGTGGAGAAGAGAGTTTTGGTTTAATGATTGGAGATCAAATTAGAGATAAAGATGCGATCAGTGCAGTAGCTTTATTATGTGAAATGGCAGCTTATGAGAAGAGCAAAGGAAAATCTTTGTTTGATAAAATGATCGAATTGTATATGCAATATGGATTCTATTATGAAAACCTTATAAGCATTACCAAAAAAGGAATGAATGGACAGCAAGAAATTGCTTCAATGATGGAAGGTTATAGAAAACAACCTCCTGTGACAATTGCTGGCATGAAAGTAGTCACCTTATTGGATTATCAATTGCAAGAAAGCATCAACTTACTAACTGGAGTGAAAACTAAAATTGACTTACCAAAAAGTAATGTATTGCAATTTGTGACTGAAGATGGCACTAAAATTTCTGCTAGACCAAGTGGTACAGAGCCAAAGATTAAATTTTATTTTAGTGTCAATGCGGTATTGCCAAACAAGGAATCATTTGATCAAGTATATGCCCAATTACAAAATAAAATTAACACCATTATTGCAGCTATGCAGTTAAATTAAATCTAGCATGCGAAAATTAGAAGATGCTTACCTGCATAAAGGATTGCGCAAGCAATTAGTTGAATTATTAAGAACAAAAGGGATTACAGACGAAAAAGTATTGGAAGCAATTGGATCTATTCCAAGACATTTCTTTTTAGATTCTGCATTTGATAGGATTGCCTATGAGGATCGTGCCTTCCCAATTGCAGCGGATCAAACTATTTCTCAGCCTTACACTGTCGCATATCAAACACAGTTATTGCAAATAAAACCAGGTGATAAAGTGCTAGAAATTGGTACTGGTAGCATGTATCAAACAACAGTACTAGCTGCGATGGGGGCAAGAGTATATACCATCGAAAGACAAAAACAGTTATTCGAACTCACTCCTTATTATATTTTCAAACAACAGTATCCTGATATCCAGTTTTTTTTTGGAGATGGATTTGATGGCTTGCCTGATATGGCTCCTTTTGATAAGATATTAATTACTGCAGCCGCACCCAAAGTGCCTGAAAAATTATGGAATCAATTAAGAGTAAATGGTAAAATGATTATTCCATTAGACGAAGAGGGTGCTGCACAAAGGATGATGCGCCTTACAAAGAAAAAAGATGGAAAAGAAAAAAGAGAATCCTTTGAGGCATTCTCTTTTGTTCCTATGTTAGAAGGTAAAACTTCTAAATAATTTATTTGAAATAAAAGATGCTACAATTATTGTTGCATTTGATCCATTCCGCTTCCTCCATCTTCCATTTTATTACTTTTTCTTCTTAATAAATTCACGTCGAATTTACCAAAGCGGTAAGAGAAGTTTAATCTAAAGAATTGTTGATCTCTTGTTCTAGTTACATTTTGTGTAAAGTATATACTTTCAGAGAAGGTTTTGTTAATTCTTGTTTTAAAGACGTCATTTACACTTAAAGTCAAAGAAGCTGTTTTGCCACCTTTCAAGGCCCAGTCTTTTCTGATACCTAAATCAAAATCATAATAAGGTAAATTGTAACCTTGCGCAGTAGATTGGGGACCACCAAATCCGCCCATACCCCCGCCAAATCCACCTCTTCCGCCACCGCCACCGCCAGAATTACCACCTGGCGGAAGAATTGTTTTAGCTTGGTACTGACCACTAAATTGCAAGGACAAGCCTTTTACAATTTTGAAATTATTGTTCATCTTGCTAAACCAGCTAGTTAAGTTATTGTTCACATCTTGGCCAGGAATAGTAGCATTAATTTCAGATTTAAATAAGTTGAAGCTTAAGTTCAAGTCCCACCATTTTGTAATAGCTGTTTTATTGCTAATCTCCAATCCAAACACTTTTGAAGTATTAGCATTGATAAAGGAGCTAAAGAAGGCACTGTCATTAGTTACTGGATTGATATCTTTGTAGATATAGTTAGTAATTAAGTCTGTGCTATATTTATAATATGCAGTAACTAACAAGTTGGATCCTTTTTTATAAACATTATTATATGCTACTTCAAAAGAATGCGTGAATTGAGGCTTCAATGTAGGGTTACCCACCGAGATGTTCAAAGGATCACTATAGTCCGCAAAAGGTTGTAACTGGAAAGGATTGGGTGCATTGATACGTTTAGAGTAGTTGAACTGCATATCGTTCTTATCATTCAGTTTGTAACTCAAGAAAGCACTTGGAAATAAGGATATTGGCAATTTGATTTTAGATTCTAATGAATCCTGTCCTTGTCTATTCAATACATTCACAGTGTAGTCTCTGTTTTCAATTCTGAAACCTAATTGATAACTTAGGTTATTCTTTTTACCTCCTAAATTGGTATAGGCAGCTAAAATTTGTTCGCGGTATTTTAATTGATTGCTGATGCTATTCACTAAAATTTCATTTCTATATTGGTCTCTTGCATTGAATTCGTTCCTACTATTCATTCTTAAGCCAGCTTCAAACTTGGCATTATTTTTAAATAATTTTTCGTAGTCTATATTTGAAGTATAGTTTTTATTATAACCAGAACCTATTGTTCTTTGGTTGATGATAGAAGATTTAATTAAAGAATTATTGTCATTGTCACTTTCGTTATAATTAAAATCTGCACTTAATTCATGTCCTGTTTCTGCAAATAAGTGTTTGAAACTTACTTGTCCTCCTTTGTTCATAAAGGAGAATCTAGAACTGTTATCAAGGCCAATCGAAGGAGAAGTGACTCCTGCTACTATTGAATCAATTTGTTGACTGGATGTATTTTCAAAGGTACCTTTTACGATGTTGCCATATACAGAGAAGGTGTTTCTATTATCAATTAAATAATCAAGTCCACCTCTGAAAAAAGAGAAATTACCATTTCCTATACTATTTGTAAAGGTATTAACGCTTGCAGGAACTGGTGTAAGCAATAAGTCTCTTAAGTTTTCAGAAGTGCTTAATGATTTATTATTTCTAACGTTGGCACTTAGCGAAAAATTTACTTTATTGTCTCTAAGATTTAAATCCGTTCCGCCACTTAATTTTCCACGCATGTCAACACCAGCTCTAATGCCCCCATTATATCCATTTTTTTTATTCTTCTTTAATACGATATTCAAAATTCCAGCATTACCGCCAGATGCATCATATTTTGCAGAAGGGTTGGTGATGATTTCCACTCTGTCAATGATATCTGAGGGGATCTGGTCCATAGTCAAAGTTGTTGGACGATTATCGATTAACAAAGTAGGGGTAGCATTTCTCAAAGTTACATTGCCATCAATATCTACATTTAAGTTGGGGATATTCTTCATCACTTCGACTGCAGTTTGTCCTGTACTTGCTAAATTTTTGTCTACATTGAAAATTTTTCTATCGATCCCCATTTCAAATTGTGGTTTTGCAGAACTTGTTACCGTGACACTTTGTAATTGAGTGGCGTCTTCTTCTAACTTAATATTACCTAAGTCTTTGTCTACAAGAGCCATCATGTCTTGAGGATTGCCATTTGGTTTAAAGTTGAAGCTAATTTGTTTTTCTAATTTTTTGAAACCAATGCCAGAAACTATTAATTTGAAATTACCCATTACGGATAAGTTTTCGAAACTAAAATCGCCATTGGTTGCAGTAATCATGGTGCCTAATATTACTTCTGAGGTTTTTTTAGTGGCAGGGTCAAACTTGCTTCCTTTTAATTGAACTGTTGCACCATCTATGCCTTTCTTATTAGCATCTACTACTTTCCCATAAAAGTGGCCCATATTCAGGTTGCTACCACCTGAAGGACGGCCAGATGGCACTTGAGCAAAGGATAAACTTTGCATTAATAAAAATCCTGCTAGTATAATTAGTTGTTTCATGTGTTGTTTTTAATTAAGGATAAGACCTTAATTGAACTCGTTAGTTTATTTGAAAAGTCAAATTTCGTACTAAACTTTTACCAAAGTGGTATAGAAGGTATAAGCGGTTAAATAGAAGGAAGAATTAACATAATTAATAAGCCCCAAATTACACCCAATGCAAAAACAATCCATCTTAAAGGTTGGGTGACTTTAGCTATTTTCTTCATGATTATTTGTTGAAAATGAGTCTGCCATTGCTGTTGGAGCTTTTTATTTAAGTTAGCGCTAAATTGATTGATTAGGATTGGAAATAAAACAGCAAGTTCTTCCATAAAAACCTCTTTTAAAGATGCTATTGTCTTGTCTCCAACAAACATAGAAACCATTGGTAATTTCTCACTTAATTTATGTCTAAAGAAATCGTCCAATTTCTCATTAATGACTGGTTTTAGTGTTTCAAAACTATCATTTTGAGCTAATTGAGGAAGCCATTCGGCCAGATTGATTTGACTAATCCATTTACTAGCAACACTTTCTATTTTGATCGTGCCAACTACGAAAGGTTGTATTGGATAAAATATTAATTTGGGCACCCCCCAGATCATTAACCACCCAAAGACACCCACTAAAATTGGTATTAAAAGCATATTCAAAGCTTGTATTTAAAACTAAAAAACCTATCCCGAATTTGGGACAGGTTTTTAGGGGGAGAACGATGGGTCTCGAACCCACGGCCTACAGTGC
>CAZBJP010000050.1:0-4248 GCA_964492205.1 uncultured Sediminibacterium sp. | reverse complement strand
CGCCCTCCATTTGGGCAGCAAAAATACATTAAATCAACAATCTATAAAATTAGTTTTGCATGTTTTTATAAAATAATGGTAAAAAAGCGCACAAAACTAGAATTACACACGCAAGATTCCCATTTTACGCTATTTTTGAAATCCTACATGCAAGCAATTATGACATACGTAAAACAAAATAAGTGGAAAGTTTTTGCCACAGTGTTCCTTTTTGGCGCTTTATTTTTTGCTTTTAACACTTTTAAGACCGATAATCAAGAATCACCAGATTTAAGACAAAGAAAATTATTATCAACAGTTGGTCATTTACTAGAATCTGAGCATTATAGTCCTAGGAGGATTGACGATGATTTTTCGAAAGATGTTTTCAATGCTTATTTCAAAGCTTTAGATCCAGAAAAAAATGTGTTTTTGCAATCAGATTTAGATAGCTTGAGTAAATATAGTACCTCTATTGATGATGAAATTCATGGTGCTACTATTTCATTTCAACCAGCAGTGAGTGCCATATATGAAAGGCGTATTAAAGAAGTTCAAAACTTATTTAATCAAATCATGGATAAGCCTTTTGATTTTAGTAAGGACGATTCAGTTCAATTAAATGCAGACAATATACCTTATCCAAAAAATGAAACAGATAGGTTTCTAAGATGGAGTATGCTATTGAAATATAGGACGATTGAAAGGTTTGCAAGTTTAATTGAAGAGAGAGAAAAAAATACCGGAAAGGAAAAATATGTAGTGAAAACAGATTCAACCATTGAAGCAGAATCAAGGGCTTATGTAAAAAAGTCTTATAAGAAAAGATTGGAATCGTTGGAGAAAGTATTCACCAAAGAAAAAAGATTTGAACTTTTTTTGAACGCAATTACAGGATTAATGGATCCGCATACAGACTATTTAGCACCCATTGAAAAACGCTCTTTTACGGAGCAAATGAGTGGTGTTATCTACGGTATTGGTGCACAGTTGACGCAGGATGATTTTGGTATAAAAATAGCCAGTATTCAGCCAGGTGGACCTGCCTGGAAATCTGGGCAGATGTTGGTGAATGATGTGATTGTAAAAATTGCACAAGGCGCAGAAGAGCCTGTAGATGTTACTGGATATGAAACGACAGATGCAGTAAAATTGATAAGAGGAAATCTTGGAACAGAAGTTAGGTTAACCATAAGAAAACCAGATGGCACTTTTAAAGTAGTCACTTTGATAAGAGAAAAAATTGTTTTAGATGAAGGGTATGCAAGAAGTGTTGTCATCCAAAAAGGAGAAGACAAATATGGCTATATATTATTACCAGATTTTTACTCTGATTTTGAAAGAGAAGATGGACACAGGTGTTCGGAAGATGTGGCGAATGAAATAAAAAAATTGAAAGCAGAAAATGTAAAAGGTATTGTGATTGACGTTCGTTTTAATGGTGGAGGTTCTTTATATGAAGTGGTGCAAATGGCAGGTCTTTTTATTGATAAAGGACCTATTGTACAAATTAGAAACAAAGAGGGACGTTCGCAAACTTTGTATGATGAAACCCCAGGTATTTTGTATGACGGACCATTGGTAGTGATGGTAAATGAGTTTAGTGCATCAGCAAGTGAGATTTTTGCTGGGGCGATACAAGATTATAAAAGAGGTATTGTAGTGGGAAGTACATCTACTTTTGGAAAAGGAACTGTGCAAAGGAATGTGGCGTTTGGAAAACCTTTAGATTCTTTAGGTATTCAAACGGAGTATGGATCGGTTAAATTAACTTTTCAAAAATTTTACAGAATTAATGGTAGTTCAACACAAAAGAAAGGGGTTGTACCAGATGTAATTTTGCCTGACGAATATGAGTATTTGAAGTATAGGGAAAAAGACAACGAATCTGCTTTGAGCTGGGATGAAATGGAGAAAGCGAAGTATCAAATCTGGCCTAATCACCTTGAAATTGCGCCAATTATACAATCAGCTAATAAGCGTATTCAGTCGGATACAGCTTTTAATAAGTTTAAGCGAAATTTGCAATGGGTTTCGAGTCAAATAGAAACACCTGTTTACCTTAAATTAGATAAGTTCCAATCTTTTAAAAAGCAAGTTCATGTTATCTCTAAGCAAAATGAAGAAGTACTTAAATTAAAAACACCGCTAAAAATTACCCCGTTGAAGGTGGATTATAACAAATACTATAACAATCCAGATAAATCAAAACAGGATCGATATCAAGCATGGATCAAAGATTTAGCAAAAGATTTTCAGCTGAATGAGTCAAGTACTATTTTAACGGCATTCAATAAAAAGGCAGTAGTAGCGAAAAAATAATATCGACTATGGAGCAATTGAGAAAATGGCATGTAGTATATACTAAGCCAAAATGGGAGAAAAAGGTAGATCAAAATTTTGCACAAAAAGGAATTGAAAGTTGGTGTCCAACACAGAAGAAGGAACGACAGTGGTCTGACAGAAAAAAAATCATTGAAGAGCCCTTATTCAAGTCCTATGTTTTTGTAAGAGCAACGAAGGAGGAATACACAAATGTTTTAAATACCATGGGGGTGGTGCGGTTTCTTTATTTTGAAAAAAAACCAGCTATTATTCGAGATAATGAAATCGAATTAATTAGAAAATATTTAGGCCTCTCTTATTCCAACATTCAAGTCGTTGATTTAGGCGAGCTAAGGCCCAATGCCAAGGTGACTGTAAATAATGGCTTGTTCATGGGGCAAAGAGGGGAAGTGGTAAAAGCAGATAAAAAATCCGTCTATGTAAGATTCGACAGTATCAATATGATGATGATTGTAGAATTTAAATTGGAAGAAGTGTCTATTTTATAATACTTAGATGGTCCAATCCACAATTTGATTGCTCCACTCGGCTCTATAGGGTGTAGTTACCCTGATGTAATTGTCAGAATAGCCTTCTAACATCTCTATACCGCCATCTGTTGTTTTCTTTACAGATTCAAAAAGTACTTTTCTGGTTTGTCCTCTGTGTGCTTCTGTGAAATATTGTAATTTTTGGTAGGAAAGATTGCGTAAAATTTTATTGCGATCATTTCGTACAGCAATGGGTACAATTGGTTTAATATCCAAAGCCTTAGTTGCCGCACGCTCAGAATAGGTAAATACGTGTAAATAAGATATATCTAAACTATGAATGAATGAAAAGCTTTCTTGAAAAAAAGCTTCAGTTTCTCCAGGGGAGCCAACAATTACATCTACACCAATGGCTGCATCTGGAATTAATTTTTTCACCAATTCAATTCGTTCTCTGTAAAACTGACTATTGTACCTACGTTGCATTAATTTTAATACAGCATCCGATCCACTCTGTAATGGAATATGAAAATGAGGCATGAACTTGTTGCTTTCCGCAACCCATGCAATAATCTCATCTGTTAATAAATTTGGCTCAATTGAAGAGATACGGTAACGTTCAATTGTCGTATCATTATCAAGTGCTTTGATCAACTCAAAGAAACTTTCTTGATGTTTTTTTCCACCATCACTGCCTTTTCCAAAGTCCCCTAAATTAATGCCTGTAAGTACAATTTCCTTTACGCCATTTTCAGCAAGGCTTTGTGCTTGTTTTACTACATTAGCAACCGTATCACTTCTGCTTTTCCCTCTTGCCATGGGGATGGTACAAAAAGAGCAATTATAATCACATCCGTCTTGCACTTTTAAAAAGGTCCTAGTTCTATCGTTCATAGAGAAGGAGCTATTAAATCCTGTAAGTGTATCAATATCGCAACTGCAGATTTTAGTTTCGTCCCCTTTTGTAAGGTTGGCAAGATGTTGGACAAGGTTAAATTTCTCTGCAGCCCCTAAAACCAAGTCAACTCCAGGTATGGAAGCAATTTCCTTGGGCTTTAATTGTGCATAGCAACCTGTAATGACAATAAAGCTTTCTGGTGCCATGCGCTGTATTCTTCTGACCAATTGTCTACATTCTTTGTCTGCATTTTCAGTAACAGAGCAGGTATTAATGACATATACGTCTGCCTGCTCGGTAAATTGCTTTTTTTCAAAGCCTTCTAGCTCAAGCTGCCTAGATAGTGTAGAAGTTTCTGAAAAATTCAACTTACAGCCTAATGTATGGAATGCGACAGATCGATTTTGACTCATGGGGCACAAAGATAAAAAACCCAACCTACTAATAGGCGGGGTGAAGCATAAAATCTTAAAATAAGCTTAAAAATGGTTCAAATTTCCCTTTTTGCTCAGTTTCAGTTAAGTTTGCAACTACTAAAATGGACAAAATGGATTT
>CAZBJP010000049.1:4284-12582 GCA_964492205.1 uncultured Sediminibacterium sp. | reverse complement strand
GGTCCGCAGTAAAGCCTAAGTATCAATTACTTAGGCTTTTTTATGCCCAAAAGTCCCACATATGTCCCACATTTTTGGGTTTTATTGAGTTTCAGAGGTGTCAACAAACCTTATTTTAACTCTGTAATAGATGGATTTTAGATTGATTCAGATTTGTATAAATCACCATTATTGACCATACTTTGCTTTTAACCTTTCCAACTCCTCCTCATACTTACCAATGCCCTCTAAAACATCTATATAGTCCTCTGCAATCAATTTTGAACATTGATACTCCTTTACCATAAAATCAACCATTATAGGGCTGTATCTCTTAATCTTACCCTTTTTAATCTGATTAAAGGTATATATACCCTTTGGTATTACTTCTATGAGTGCTGTATATAATCGTTTTCCTTTTTCCAATTTCAATACCGATTTGTATTTTACTAATATGGGTATTAACTCCATACACAATCCTAATTTTTCAAAAATGAAGAATGTTGATTTATCAAAGTTCTCCTTTTCCTCATCTGTTAAGCTATCATAGTAATCTAAATTCTGAATTTCAGTTATATGTTTTATATGTGATGATAAACTTCTCATATTATATGATTTAGCAAATTAAACTAACATATTAGGTTATGTGAAATTATGAATGAATCTAACCATTTATAAAAAAAAATCACAAAAATTGTGGGTTTCAGAAATTTTTAAATACTTATATATGTAGAAACTAAAATAGAATAACAATGTTGGTGTGTTCTATTGGTTCTATGAGTGTTTTAGTTTTAAGTATGGGTGACCGACTCTCACCCTTAATCCATATTTAATCTATTTCATAAAATCCAACGGTAAACACCCCCATAGTTGAGATACTAAAACGGATTGGGTGGATACTAACCAATAATGTTGAGGAAATCTATTGGATTAGTATGTAGGGGAATAGTGTGAATACCCTATAGTGTTACTCCTAATCCAAAGAAGGACACTCTAATAATACCCACCTTTATGATTTAGTTCATAAGGGTGGAGTGTATCCTTTCCAAAGGAAATAGCTAAATATTAAAATAAAAAATGAAAGAATTGAACATAAACACAAAGCTGATTAGCTCAAAAGATTACTTAACTATAGAAGATTTGACTGAAGTATTTAAAGTATCTCAATACACCATATACCGAATATGTAATAAGGGAGAATTAAAGCCAATTAAATTTATGAGAAGGAACTATTGGAAGTCGAATGAGGTAATTAAGTATTTGACAGACAAAGGAATCAATATTTTATAACTGTATATCAAAATCATTTATGATATACTAATATAAGACAATCTTTAAGATAGACAGTGTATGGAAAAATGTTCTGATAAGAGTTTCGTGTCATCCTAAAAAAATATTTGTTTAAAATATCGAGTCCGACCCGTTTAAAAATCGCCCAAATTTTTTTAACCACAGAAATAGTATTTTGATACACTTATAATGAAAAGAAATTCAATAGAAATAGAGGAATTATTGTTCAATAAACAATTAGATTTATATATAAGAATTGATAAACTTATAAATAAACAATTTGATGAATTAGAAGCAGATGTAATGAGCGTATTAACACGAACATTGATGGATTTAGAAGATAGAATTCAATTGTATAAGAAAGAATTAGAGAGACGGGAAATGTATGGGAATACATTTAAAGAAAGAAATAACTTAAATAAAATAAAACCCTAAAAGAAATAAATCTGATAGGGTTTTATTAATGTGAGATTAATTTAAATCATCACGATAAATCCAATTTAAATCACTAAATAATTCTTCAATTCCAAACCTATCAATCCATAATTTCAAAAGATTAGAGGAAGAAATATATCCCATATTTTGTCTAATATTATCAATACTATAAAAGTTTAAATTAAATTTTTTACAATTCTTAAATTGTAAATTTTTAAGATTATCTATATCTTTTTCAAATTTTATTTGCATAATTGTTTGTTTAAAAATTCATTAATATCATTAAGTTGTTCATATACCTCATTGTCTGAATCATCCCATTTTAATTCTCTTTGATTTGGCAAAATCATATACAATTTATTTGGTATGAGTTTGACATTCAATATGTGTTCAGACAACATATTATCGATTTGCAGCTTTTGCTCTTCGATATATTTTTTTAAATCTATTTTTTTCATCATTTACTGTTTTTATGAATTTAAAGAAACACATCTATCCCCTTCCAATCGCATTCTATCAAAAGATGTTAAACCAAAATCTGAGAAGATATGATTGTAAAAATCATTTCTGTTATTAAATTCATATCTTCCGAATAATAAATCAAAGCCTAAGTTTGGATTTATCCAATATTTACTTTTCTGTAAAGGTTGATTTTCTCTGTAATCCCAAATAACATAAAATTCCTCATTGTTTTTTTGGTAAACACTAAACTCACAAATACTAAAATATTTAAGTTCGTTTGTCATTACATTATCATCAACAAAACATTTTGGATTCTTTTTCACTACTGAAAATTTGTTACCAAAATCAGAAAACGAATCTGATACCTTATATCCAAATTCCTTTTGGATATATTCTGTTACTTTAGTTAGTAACATTTTTGTTTTTATTTTACTCATTTTTATTTTGTTTTTATAGTAGTTTACCTTCTACTTTTGTTTATAAATTAATTTTATTGATTATCAATCTGATATAGTAAAGATGCGAGCTTCGTTATTCGGTACAATGGAAGAGAAATTTGTCAACGAATTTGTTACCGAAACATTCATTATTATCATTTTCTTTCCTCATTTATACTAATATACACCCCCTATTTTTCGGTACGATTAATAAACTAAACACTCCTAAAAATGTTCCCGAAAAACACTATTTTAGTAGTATTAAACAATATAGCTATGGAGAGAAAGCATCGCAGAATTGAGGGGTTGGGAGACGTAATGAAAGACCATCAGAGATTTGAGGCATTTCCTAAGGAGATACAAACAGCAGTATATAAGTTCTTAACTGCTCATAGGAAGATTAGAGTTAGAAATAAGAGAAAGCAAAAGCTATTGGAAGAATGCAATAATCAGTTAGCTATTTATAAAGGGTTAATTAAATCCTTACAAAAAGAGATTAAGCATTTGGAAATGGAAGAAACGCAACATTATAAAAATGCAAAAAATCTACCATTACAATTAACTATATCTAATTTGTTTGTTGAATTAGATAAAGGTGTATATATTAAATTAGATATCAGATGGTGTGGAAAGAAGAAAACAATGAGCTTAGGAAAAGACTTCCAAAAAGTAGAGGAGATAGTTAAAAGAATAGACCCATCATTTAATAGAAGGATTAATAAAAAAAATTATAAATTCATTGGTGCATCAATAAAGAAACATTTAGATGATTTTCTAATTGTAAATGGATTTGAGAGGTTCTGTGGTGATGAAAAGATTATATGGAATGAAAAATTGAAAGATTTCACTTATCAACATACTAAATCAAAGTTAAATGAAGCTAAGGACCATTTAGAAGGTAAATATCTTATAACTAAGGATACAAAGACTAAAAAATCTAATAGGATAGTTTTAGATAAACAATTTTATAAAAGTGAGAGAGCAAAGAAATCTATTAAGAAATAGATTTCTTTAAATTTGATTTAACAATATCTAAAACTTCAAAATGAGCTTTACTTACAAACTTTTCTGCTCCCGTATTGGTATAGTGATTTGTGTGTAGTTCTTCATTTAAAGTTGTAATTGTATTATCTGTTTGTTTATTATAAAATGTCTTTAGAATGAACCTATAATTGTTAGTAGGATTAACCCATTCACTTTGATAAAGCCATTTTCTACCTTCTTTTAATTTAGTAGAGTTTATATTATCTAAACCTAAAGCTTTAGTTTTCCTTTCATCTTCGGCTTTACTAATTCCTATTCCTAAACCAATACCTCCTCCAATAACAGCAAATACAATACTAAAAATTGGAGAGAATGTACTTCTTTGGCTTTTTTTCACATAATACATTTCTCCACTCGAGAATATTAATCCGCAAAATCCACCAATGAGAATACCCGCTAATGCATAAGTTATACCTTTCATCTTAACCCTTTTTCTTTATGTAGGTTTTATTACCATTCTTATTAATATAATATTGACCACCACGAGAACCCGTATATATAGTTCCTCCCGTTTTTGGAGTTAAACCATCACCCGCACCTAATTTAAGTGGAGTGTTTTGTTTAACTTCTCCAATCTGAGATTTAATACTTTCAGCATCATTATTCCCAATTGTTTGATTAGGTAATGTTGAAAAGGAGTTGTTTGTGGGTATAGTATTTCCTAACACAAACTTTACCTTATCTATAATAGATTCTAAATAAACAATCTTTTGTTGATATTGTGATTGCTGTTGAAAATACAATGTTTGAAATGAATCTAACTTAGCTTTAGTCGATTTAATTTCAGCCTCTAATTCTTTCTTTGATTGAGTGAAAGCATTAGTGATTAAAATTAAAGCGAAAATTGTAAGAATATATTTTTTCATAATTTAAAATTTAGAATCTCTGATATTTTTTTCCATTTCTTTTATCAGATAATCAATGATTACGTTTCTTATTTTATAATCAACGGTAAATATCCTCTTAGCCATATAATTTTTAGTTTTATATACTCCGTTTTCAATAACTGCATCAGCTCCTTCAACATTACCGACCATATCTGCATTAAACCCATTAAAACTAACTTTAAATAAACTATTTTGAGTTCCAACTAAAAAGGCTACTCCCATACTTTGGAAATATAAATCAATGTCTTTAAAAGTAATTTTTAAACGGTTCCCTTTTACTCTAATATCCGCTTTTAAAAAATAGATTAAATCATTAACTATTCCATCGGGTTCCCCATTTTTTTTAATTGTTCTGAAATTCAATTGGTAAATAAATCTATTAGAATTTTTATCTTCAAAAAGTAATGGGTCATTTGAATAAACTTTGAATATTGGAAAAGCATTAACACTAATACCCGAATTTTTACTAATCAATGAAAGAGTTGCTTTCATATTCTCATATATTTCAGATTCCTTATAATTTGTATCTAAATTTAATATGAATTCATAGACAACATTATTCCCATCTCTAATAGGTAATCCAAAATTGAAATCATTTGAATTCACAATTAGTGTATCCTTTGATATTTGCGAATAAGATGTTTGAAAACTAAATATTAGTATTAAGGAAAATAAGATTCTGTAGAAATTTTTCATATTTATAAATTTAATATCTAAATTTTTGAATCACTTTTGCGACTTTTTATTTAATGCATAACTAACTGTGTATGACTTACTTTTTATCTCAAATAGACCTAAGTATGTATAATCATAACCTTTCATCTTTCCCTTTTGCTCAACAATTGTAAATACAAAATCATCAATGCCGTCCGAAAGTAAATATTTATTAAATGATTCAGAATACTTAACGATGTTATAAATTGGCATCCTATTTTCGAATGTAAATTTAAGAGTTGAATCACTTATACTTATAGTAGCATCCATCTTAACCATTATATTTGAAGCAGACATAGCTCCTATTTCGAATTCAACTGACTTAAGTTGAGATTGTGCCATTACAGTAGATGATAATAAAATAATGCATAATAATAATGTTATTTTTTTCATATTTACCATTCTTCTTTTTTATCAACTTTTTTATATTGAAATATATCTGAATAAAATTTGTCTAAGTATATATAAAGCTCTTTAACCCTTTCTCTCACATTCCCTTCTGAAGTAAATGTTAAAATACCATCATAACTTTCAATGTTACCTTTAGATGTTGCGGTATTAGTACCAAAGAGACCTTTTACTGCAACATCAGAATCGCCTTTGTTTAAATATTCCAAATTTGATACAACTACTCTATACCTACCATCTTTAAATTGAACTTTAATATTAGCTTTTTGTTCTGCTGTTGCAATACTAATATATGGAATCCCAAATAATGTGTAACCGTACTTTTTGTGATTAATAGTTCTATGTATCAATGTACCACTCAATTCAGATTCTTCAATTAAAGATGGTTTTATAATATTTTCTTTTATAAAATACTCGAATAGTTGTTTTGCATTAATAGAAGAGTCTATCTTAAAAATTGATACCCATTTAACTGTTCTGTCTGAGGAGTTAAATTCAAAATTTTCAACTTTAGTTATATCAGCTTCATTCTTAGTAATACTTTCATTATATTGAGAATAACTAAAAATTGAAATTAAAATAAAGTATATCGTTATAAAAGACCTCATATTACCAATCATTTTTTACTAAATTAATATTGAACTTTTCGGATAAATAATTCTCTACACAATGTCCCATTGAGGTTTGTGGTTTTCTTTCATCATAATTTCCGTTATTTCTCAGTAAATGAGTAGATAGTTTTTGTATGCCAAATGAAACAACATTGAAAGTTATAT
The DNA here is from genome assembly GCA_964492205.1 of uncultured Sediminibacterium sp. Classification (GTDB taxonomy): domain Bacteria; phylum Bacteroidota; class Bacteroidia; order Chitinophagales; family Chitinophagaceae; genus Sediminibacterium. The sequence continues at coordinate 6,150 of CAZBJP010000049.1, read as the reverse complement.
TAGATGCGGTAATTTTATATTTCCCATCTTTCCAAACAATTGAAACATTTGTTGTCATAGGAAAAGCCAAACATCCATTCATATTCCACCTACTTAATCCGTATTTTTTATAATCAATATATACACCTTTAATTGTAAATGTTATAATATTTGAACTTTTTTGAAAATCCGAAACATCTGATATATTAGGAATGTTAGAAACTAATATGGATTCAATTTGAGAGGCATTTAAAGTATCTAAATTATAAATTCTTTCAAATATGATTTGATTACCATTTCTTTTTAAATACAAATAATTAGTATCGGATGAAATAGATGTTGAATTCGATTGCATATCATATAAATCGTCTTTGCTTTGAGCATTAACCAAAACAACAATTAATACCATAGCTATTGTCATTATACTTCTCATATTTCACTTTTGTTAAAGTTAGCATTAAGAATTTGTATAGTGAATTATCTCTATATGATTTATTATCAGTAAATGTGATTTTACTTTTTCAAATTTCAAAAAAATCTGTTTTTAACCATCTAAAAATGTCCTTTTCTGATAAAAGCAGACATTTATTGATAATCAAACAGTTAGGTATATACAGATATTAAAAATGTCCCTTTTTATATATTATTTCTCATTATCAGACATATTACATATATTTGACATATAAATAAAGAATATGACAAATTCAAAAGACAAAACCTCAGATTATCTCTCTACTGAGGAACTTAGAAAACTGAATAGATACTTCCAAAACCAAAAGAATTACTCAATGGCTCTACTGATTGAGTTTGGATTTAGAACCTTACTTCGTTTTAGTGATTTAGAGAGGTTTAAATGGGAGGATATATTAGATATGGATGAACTTACCCTTAATGAAAAGAAAACCAATAAAAGAAGGTCTATTAAGGTTGGAGGGGTATTAAAAGATATTATATCCAAAACCTATGAACTTATGGGGTCCCCTTCTTTAGATTGTGAAGTATTTGACTATACTCTACGCCACACAAACCGATTACTACAAATTGGATCTAAGGAGATCGGTATTCGTAAGAAAAACATCTCTACCCATAGTTTAAGGAAAAGTGGGGCGAGATTTATATGGGAGGAATTTAATAAATCCGATGAAAGTTTAATTAAATTGAGTATGGTTTTAAATCACTCCTCTTCAGCTATAACTCGTAGATATTTGGGTATAACCAAAGAAGAAATAGCAGACATTTACGAAGGATTTAATTTCAAATTATAATGTATGGAGTTATTAGAATTACCAAATGAAGAATTTAAGGAAGATTTTAGAAATTGGTTAATTGAACAATACCCAAAAAACTTTAAAAATCTTAGTGGATATGAGATATTAAAATCATATATCCACTTTAGATATGGCAATGAAATTGTGTTTGAAAGAAAGGATTTTCAGTTTTTTATAAGCTTTAAAAGAGAAATCATAGATGAAATTAAAATATGGTTGGAAACCTTTCAATTAATATTTGAAGATTATAAGATTTATTTTGAACTATTTATTGACGATATAAATTTAAATTATAAGTCTTCATTTGAAAAAATATTTGACTTATTTAATTCATATTTAAAATCAGAAGATTTTATAATTGAAAAAAAAGAAATAAATAAAATTGAAATATCAAACATATTTCAAAATAAAATTATTGAAAATAGAATACTAAAGCACTCTAAAAAGAAAGAAGTTATACTAAACTGTATTCATTGTGAATCTATATTAACTGAGGAAGAACTTAATAGAAATGGTAGATTTAAAAATATTTGTATTGATTGCTTAGAAAAATATAAACTTTCAAAAAAGAAAGAAGTTATACTAAACTGTATTCATTGTGAATCTATATTAACTGAGG
>CAZBJP010000049.1:0-4184 GCA_964492205.1 uncultured Sediminibacterium sp. | reverse complement strand
GCTTAGAAAAATATAAACTTTCAAAAAAGAAAGAAGTTATACTAAACTGTATTCAATGTGAATCTACATTAACTGAGGAAGAACTTAATAGAAATGGTAGATTTAAAAATATTTGTATTGATTGCTTAGAAAAATATAAACTTTCAAAAAAGAAAGAAGTTATACTAAACTGTATTCAATGTGAATCTACATTAACTGAGGAAGAACTTAATAGAAAACATCAGTACAAAACCATATGTATTAAATGTTTAGATATAAAAAAGAGAGACTATAAAAAGAATTACAAATTACAAAATCCCGAAAAATCAAAAGAAGAAAAAAGAAGATATAAAAAGAATAGAATGAAACGAGATGTTACTTTTAAAATTTTACATAGATTAAGAACGAGAATTCTATTAGTACTTCACGGAAAAAAGAAAGCAGAGAGTTCAATGAATTTATTAGGATGCACTGCAGAACATTTTAAAAAACACTTAGAAGCACAATTTAAAGATGATATGAGTTGGGAGAATTATGGAATTAAGGGTTGGCATATTGATCATATAAAACCGTGTGCTTCATTTGATTTAAGTATAATTGAAGAACAAAAGGAATGTTTTCATTATACAAATTTACAACCTCTATGGTGGCACGAAAATTTAGCTAAAAGTGATAAAATAATTTAAATGTAATAAAATATCAAAAGTAGCAAAAAAAATATTTTACTAAATTATATATAGATTAAAAATGGAACTAAGCAAAATTGATTTGGATGATTTTAAGTTAGTAATTAAATTATTATTTATTAATTTAGATTACAGAATCGAATCAAATTTATTGAGTATTGAAGATGATTACATTGTTGAGAAAGAGGGAATTAAAATCGTTATTAGAATGTTATATAAAGAAGAGAATAGTTTAGTTTCTATATCTGAAATTGAAAAATTTAATTTAGATTTACTTATCTACTATAATTTAAAAGGGTATTTATTAACAAATACAAAGTTTAATTTAGATTACTCAAACAACTTATACCTTTTTGATAAGAGGGTTAGAATTTTTGATATTGTTGAAATAGAAAGATTAAAAAAAATCAAATAAAATGAAAAAATACATATTAATTTCAATATTAGTAATAACCACCTTTGAATGCTCTTCTCAATCAATAGAAGAGACTAAATTATTCATAACAAAAAAAATAAATGAATTAGTATTAGAGTATTATATTCCTAAAACTAATGGGAATGGTGATTTAATTAAGAAATCTAATGGAGACTATGACACTTATTTAGATCATAAAGAAATATTATCCTTCAAAAAAAACTATATAATAATTAAAAGTATATTCTCTGATGATTATATTAAAAACTTTGGCTCAAAAGATTCAATAAGGTATACATTGATAAATATACCAAAAATTATCTCTTATGATGTTGATTATTTTTTAAACAATGGTGTAATTGAATTTGAAACAAAAGAAAATGGAATTAAAATTTTAAACGAAAAGGAGTTTCATTCGTTTTTAAAAAGTCCTAATTTTAAATTTGTAAAGAATAATAATAAAGATGACAACTATTTCCCTATATATTTTATTTATACATCAGATTTAGAAAATACAAAGGCAAAAACAAAAAAAGCATTTAAGCATTTGGTAAAATTATATGGAGGGAAAATTATTGATGATATATTTTAATTCTATTTAACATAAGTGTTGTAATAATAGAAAATAAAAATGATTAGATTAACTCCTAATATAATATATGAATATCTAAAAGGATTTCTTTTCCAAATCAATTTGTATTCAGAATTCTTAAAATAACTCTTTAAAGCCCAATGTGAATAATAACTTTTTTCAGTTAGATGATTAGAAAGATATGATGTTGTATTTATTAAAATTGTCGCTAAAGGAATTATGTTATAAATATAAACCCAATAATAATTTTCTAAAAAATTATTTTCAAAAGATTGAAGTGTCGATGGAATTGTTCCACATAAAGCAGCAATTATAAGAAATATTGTCATCCCATATCCATCCTTATATTTTGAAACTATTGATTGAAATTTATCAGAAATTCCTTCAAAGTTAAATCGTTCTTTATCAAATTCCCCATTCTCTATTTTCTCTTCAAATGAACTTATTTTGAAATTGATAAATAAATTAAGTACTTCAATTTTCAATTCAGAATTCCGATAGTAAATATAAATAACAAAAGGAATAATTATAGAAAGATAAACATAACCAATCAACAGAAATGTTTGGACAAAAGTAATATTTAATGAATGGAAATTTTGTAAAAAATATTTATTTATAAAAACACTTATAATAAAAAATACAACATTAAGTTTTAAAATTTTATCCATTTTTATTTAATTAAGTCATTGATTAGTTTCCTAAACTCTTCATCAGTTATCGATCCACTCTTTCTTTTATTTAGAAGTATCTCTACCTTATCCTCTACTTTATCCTTTTTTAACTTACCACCTTTGGGGCCTATAAATTCTCCTTTACCCATAAATGCCCCCATTGTCTGAAACTCCTCTTTCACTTCATCCCTAAGTGAATTTACATAATATTTAAACATCTTCTCATCACTGTGACCACTAATCTTCTTTATATCAGTAGGTGAAATCTTCTGAGATAATGCAAAGTTGATAAATGTCTTCCTACCCATATGGGTATGCAATACTTCATAGAGTTTTTTCTCATCTTCAGTTCCTTTTTTAAACCCACTTCCACTTCTAACCTCAATATTCACCATATTACTTAAATCAGCTTTAACTTCTAAACCTATCCTTTTTAAAATTGAATTAGTATTGGCATTAGAAAGGAACTTATCTCCATCAAATCGAGGAAATAAATAGTGAGTATCTACCTTATTGCCATCATTCCGTTTCCCATTCTTATCTTTAGAGTATTTCATCCATATTGCCCTACTCATTTCATTCATAGGTATTGTAGGGGGTGCCGATGTTTTTATCCTAATCAATTCAAAACAATCCTTACCGAAATCAAAATCTGCTACTTTCAGATTTGCCGCATCCACATATGCTAAAGATGTTGAACAAAGGAAACAGAAGAAATCCTTTACCACCTCCATTGAGGTATATTTCTTACAATGGGGTATTATTTCAACATTATCATCCTTATCATATTTCTTTTGATTAAACACATCTTCAACAAAGAAATACCTCTCTTCTTTCTTCTTATATGCTTCACATTTTGGATTATACTCTCCATTTAAACTATAATGGAAATCAGTAAAATTATATATGGATTGTAATTGTTTAGAGGTTAGGGCTAATACTGTCCTATTTGATACTTCTTTAAGATTTGGGGAATCAAATCTTCCTAAATCAATATTGTGAAAATCCATCTTCATAGCCCATCTTAAAAAATTTCGAAATGTGGAATTGTATTTATTTACTGATGAATTGGCAAATGAATGGTTTTTAATTGCCCATTCTCCAAATTCTCTAAATAAGGTATATCTATTCCTTAATTCCTCAAATTGGATTGAGATCTGTTTTTTTGATTTAAAGAAATCCTTCCATCTTTCCATAATTCTACTATTCTTCTGAAAAGTGGTTAATCTCATATTATCACCAATACTAACTCTACCCCTTAGATGACTTATATATTCATCAATAGTTTCAACAATGAAGAAAGTGTTAATCCTCGCTTCAACATCTGTATTCTCGAACTGATTAATCTTTGAAACTTTATACTTTTGTTTTACCAATAAAGCAGTTGGTGTTTTCTTATTTAATCTTAGCGATTGAATGACATCCTCAATAGTTCTTTTAATATGCTTTAGTTGATTATTCTTATATTCAGAATCAGCTTCCTTCTTTTTAATAGGATTTAACTCATTATCCTTATCAAAATTATCATATGATGAAAGGTTAACTCTACAAAAGAAGTCAGCTCTACTATCCCTATTGTAGGTATATCGTATTCTTACCCTATTATATTCATCATTCGGTTTTATGTAGAATTTTAAGGAAGACATCTGCTAAAATTTCAATAAAAATAAGAGTTTTAAACCATTTGTGGGACCAAAAGTCCCACAAATATGTCATTTATTTATTATATAATTATTTTATCTTATTGATTATCAATATATATGTCATAATTTATAATATAAAACATCTCCCGTCCGGTCCGCGCAAAAACAATTAACCCCTTGAAAATCAAGGGGTTTTTT
>CAZBJP010000048.1:0-12586 GCA_964492205.1 uncultured Sediminibacterium sp. | reverse complement strand
CCATTTTTTGCCATCTTTTTGGGATATTTGCCATGAATCTAAAAAAAACATTTGAGCCTTGCTTCTCTTTTATCTAGCCCAATTGAATACCTGAAGGGTGTAGGCCCTTTAAGGGCAGAATTGCTTAAAAAAGAGCTAAGTATCTATACTTTTGGCGATTTACTACAGCATTTCCCGCACAGGCATGTCGATAAGACCAAGATTACTCTAATTAGCTCATTAACACCAGAAATGGACTTTGTACAGGTAAAAGGGGTCTTGTTGAGTTTTCAAACTATTGGGGAGAAGCGTTCAAAAAGAATTGTGGCTCAACTAAGGGACGAATCAGGCAGTATGGAATTGGCATGGTTTCAGGGGATTCAATATGTTCAAAAGAATTTAGTGGAAGGCCAAACCTATCTAGTTTTTGGAAGGCTGGGCTTTTTTAATGGAAAGCCTCAGATAGTCCATCCAGAAATTGAGCCCTTTTTGGCTCAAAATATGGCACAGAAATCGTTACTTGAGCCGGTATATGGTTCTACTGAAAAATTAAAAGCTAGGGGCTTAAACGGGAAACAAATAGGTAAATTAACCCAGGTTTTATTTCAACAAATAAGTGAAAGGGATTTACCAGAAAACCTTCCTGCTCATTTATTGGTAGATAGGATGAGTCGATGGGAAGCTTTTCGTCAGATTCATTTTCCAACCAGTCAAGCAAATTATAAAAAAGCATTAGCACGATTAATTTTTGAAGAATTATTTATTGCACAAATAAGATTGAATCTTATAAAAATTGATCGACATAAAAATAGTAAGGGGCAAGTATTCGAAAAAGTAGGGGACTACTTTAATACGTTTTACAATAATTATTTGCCATTTGAATTAACTGGTGCACAAAAAAGGGTCATCAAAGAAATTAGACAAGACGTTGCAAAAGGATATCAAATGAATCGTTTACTTCAAGGAGACGTGGGTAGCGGTAAAACTATGATAGCCTTGATGGCCATGTTGATAGCTGCAGACAATGGATTCCAAAGTTGTTTGATGGCGCCCACTGAAATTTTAGCGCAACAACATTATAGTAGTTTATCGGAGCTTTTAAAAGAAATGCCTGTTGAAGTGGCTATATTAACTGGAAGTACAAAAGTAGCAGAACGAAGAAGGATTATAAAAGGATTGGCAGAAGATACCATTCATTTTGTAGTAGGTACCCATGCATTGATAGAAGATCCAGTACAATTTAAAAAATTAGGATTGGCAGTAATAGACGAACAGCATCGATTCGGAGTGGAACAGAGATCAAAACTTTGGGCAAAAGCGTCCATTCCACCGCATGTATTAGTGATGACTGCGACACCTATTCCAAGAACCTTAGCCATGACGGCATATGGAGATTTGGATTATAGTATTATGGATGAGTTGCCGCCAGGAAGACAACCTATTAAGACCGTTCATAGATATGAAACTTCAAGAGCATCAGTGATGGATTTTGTAAAATCGGAAATTCAAAAAGGACGCCAAGCTTACTATGTTTATCCATTAATTGAAGAAAGTGAGAAGATGAGTTATGAGGATTTAATGCAAGGCTATGAACAAGTAAAAAGTTTTTTCCCTGAGCCAACCTACAAAATAAGTATGGTCCATGGCAAGATGCCTAATGATTTAAAATCAGAAAATATGAACCGATTTAAATCAGGGGACACCCAAATATTAGTAGGGACAACAGTGATAGAAGTAGGCGTGAATGTGCCCAATGCATCAGTCATGGTGATTGAGAGTGCCGAAAAATTTGGCTTATCACAATTACATCAGTTGAGAGGAAGGGTTGGAAGGGGTTCTGAACAAAGTTATTGTATTCTGTTAAGCAGTGTAAAAGCCAGTAGGGAAGCAAGAGAACGGTTAAAAATCATGTGTAATACCAACGATGGTTTTGTGATTGCAGAAAAAGATTTAGAGATCAGAGGGCCTGGAGACATTGATGGAACAAGACAAAGTGGTGCCTTGAATTTTAAACTGGCAAGTTTGATCAATGACCGACCTACTATGGAAATTGCAAAAGAAGCCGCAGCTGCTATCTGTGAAAAAGACCCCAATTTAAGCCTCCCAGAACACTTGGTCATACGTAGTTTTTTACAAACCCAAAAAACTAAAATAGGATGGGGTAAGATTGCCTAAGCCAATGATTTTTAAGTATCTTGCTTATAATAAGTCCAGTGTGGGCTGTAATTAAAATAAAGCCAAATTTTTATATGAAATACGATCCATTAGATCCAAACATATTTATTCAAAACAGAAAACGTTTTGTAGGTCAAATGCAAAGAAATAGTATTGCTATTTTTGTGAGTAATGATGAATTTCCAAGTAACGGAGATGCTTTACATGGCTTTGTGCAAAATTCAGATTTGTTTTGGTTAACAGGTATTGAGCAAGAGGGTACCATGGTCGTCTTATTCCCTGACAATCCAGATCCAAAATATAGAGAAGTATTGGTTTTAGTTAGACCGCAGGAGTTAAAAGAAATCTGGGATGGGAAAAGATTAAGAGCCCACGAAGCTACTGCTATCTCTGGGATGAAAACGATAGTTTGGTTAGATAGTTTGGATGCAATGTTGCAAACATGGATTCACCTTGCAGATGCGATTTATTTAGACTCTAATGAGAATGATCGTAAGCATAATTTAGTAAGATCAAACGAATATCGTTTTATAGATGAAATGCAATCTCGTTATCCTTTGCATCAGTATTTACGCGCTGCTAAAATTATGAAAGCTTTAAGGGCTATCAAGACAAAACAAGAAGTAGTGGTGATTCAGAAGGCGATTGATATAACTGAAACAGCATTTAGAAGGTTATTGAAATTCATTCATCCAGGTGTATATGAATATGAAATTGAAGCAGAGATTTACCATTCATTTTTAAGTCAAAAAGCTACAGGAGTAGCGTATCATAGTATTTTAGCAAGTGGTGATAACGCAAGAACATTGCACTATACTAGCAATAACAATCAATGTAAGGATGGGGAATTGATTTTGATGGATTTTGGCGCAGCCTATGGTGGATACAATGCAGATTTAACAAGAACTGTACCAATTAATGGCAAGTTCACAAAAAGACAAAAAGAAGTGTATAATGCTTGTTTGCATTTACATGATTATGCAAAATCTATTTTAAAACCAGGAATTAGCATTTTAAATTACACAGATAAAGTTGGAGAAGAAGCAACCAAACAATTTATTAAAATTGGATTGTTGTCTAAAGCGGATGTGAAAAATGAGGACGCAGAAAATAGAGCATATCGCAAATATTTATACCATGGAATCTCACATCATTTAGGAATAGACGTACACGATTTAGGTACAAGAACTGCTCCAATTCAAGCGGGTATGGTGTTTACAGTGGAACCAGGTATTTACATTAAAGAAGAGCAAATGGGGGTTAGAATAGAAAATAATGTTTGGATTACTGCAAAAGGAAATCAGGATTTGTTCAAAAACATACCGATCAAAGCAGAAGATATTGAAAGCTTAATGAAGAAAAAGAAATAATTCGGTTACCAAATGCGACAACAGATTCCAAATATTATTACACTACTAAATTTGCTTTTAGGTTGTTTAGCAATTGTAAGTTGTTTTCAATTTGGCACCATTGCTACGATCTCAGATTCTGGCGATATGTTAATTGAAATACCTGAGAAATTATTTATGGCTAGTTTCTTTATTGGACTAGCAGCAGTGGTAGATTTTTTTGATGGGTATGTAGCGAGATGGTTGAATGTGCCTTCTGAAATGGGAAAACAATTAGATTCTTTAGCAGATGTGGTAAGTTTTGGAGTGGCACCTGCTAGTATCGTTTATCAGTTTTTAAGGTTAGCATTGGCGAATGATATCAATGCACTTTCAACAAGTAATTGGTTATTTGTTCCAGCATTTTTCATACCAATGGCGGGTGCTTATCGTTTGGCAAGATTCAATTTGGATCAATCACAATCTACTTATTTTAAAGGAGTGCCTATTCCGATGATTGGAATTTTAACGGCAGTCTTTCCATTAATTTATTGGCAACCATCTTACGGATTGATTTCAAATCTTTTATTAAGCCCTATCTTCTGGTATGCCTATATTATTATTGTAAGTTATTTAATGGTGATGACTAGACCAATGCTAGCGCTCAAAAGCTTATCAGGAAAGAAAAAATTACTCTTCCCATTAGGAATCGTGGTAGTAGAAGTTGTGGTAACAGCCTTCTTTTTTAAATGGTATGCGATTCCATTTGGCTTTATTGGTTATTGCATTGTATCTTTGATGTATCCAAAAACAATCACTCAATAAATTAGTATGATATTTCAAGTACAAATTAAAGTAATGCCATTAAAGGATTTATTAGATCCTCAAGGTAAAGCAGTATTAGGCGGATTACATAATTTAGGTTTATCAGGTATTCAAGATGTTCGTGTTGGAAAGAATATCAACTTGCAAATTGAAGCAGCTGATGAAGCTTCAGCTGTTGCGATTGCTACAGAAGCAAGTAAGCAGTTATTGGCGAATGCGGTAATGGAATATTTTGAAGTAGTCGTGTTATAATTGACTTCATTTTAATTATTACAATGTTATACTTAGTCCCTACACCCATTGGTAATTTAAAAGATTTTACTTTTAGGGCAGTAGAGACACTTCAGTCTGTTGATTTTATTTTATGTGAGGATACCAGAACATCCTCCAAGCTTTTGCAGTATTATCAAATCCAGAAGCCACTTACACCTTTTCATCAACACAATGAACATAAAATTGTAGAGCACTTAGTGCAACAATTGATGGCAGGGAAAAATATTGCACTCATAACAGATGCTGGTACACCAGGCATTTCAGATCCTGCTTTTTTGTTAGTTAGGGCATGTAAGGTAGCAGGCGTTAAGGTGACAAGTTTGCCAGGTGCAACTGCATTTGTACCTGCCTTGGTCAATAGTGGGTTGCCCACCAACAGATTTATTTTCGAAGGATTTATTCCCTTAAAAAAAGGTAGAAAAACTTTAATGGACGCATTAGCGAATGAAGAACGCACTATGATCTTCTATGAAAGTCCAATGCGACTTGTTAAGACTCTAGAACTATTTAAAGCCACATTTGGTCCTGAACGAAAAGCAGCAGTGAGTAGGGAGCTCACAAAAATGTTTGAAGAGAACATTACTGATACACTTGAAAATCTAATTCTTCATTTTACTTCAAAGCAAGTGAAGGGGGAGATAGTGATCATAGTAGCTGGAAAGGATTAATTCAACTCTACTTCGTTTATTAATACTCTTTGGAAAGAAGTTTTATTTTGTTTAAATTGACACTTTAAATGAAAACCTATGTTAAGAAAGTATTTTATTTTTGCGCTTTTTGCTGTGTTAATAAGTATACAATTAATGGCACAACCAGAGCGTTGGCAGCAACAGATCAATTACAAGATTGATGCAACATTAGATGTGCAAAAAAACACCATCAAGGGGACCGAAGAGATTTTGTATACCAATAATTCAACTGACACTTTACACAAAGTGTATTTTCATATGTATTGGAATGCTTTTCAGCCAAATTCCAATATGGATGCAAGAAGCCGTGAACTAGGTAAAACTACTTTCACTAATAGAAGGGGAGAAGAAGTGAAAGATTGGGATATGCGTGTGCGTGATCGTATTCAAAATTTAAAGCCAGAAGAATATGGCATTCAAAAAGTAAATACCATTGCGATCAATGGTAAAGCACAAAAATTGGTAGAGCATGAAACTATTTTAGAAGTCGTTTTAACGCAACCTATTCTGCCTAAGACAACAGTTAAAATGAATTTGAGTTTCGAAGCACAAGTGCCTTTACAAGTGAGAAGATCAGGTAGAGACAATGTAGAAGGTGTGCGATATTCTATGAGTCAGTGGTATCCTAAAATGGTGGAATATGATTACCAAGGATGGAATACCAATCCTTATATTGCTAGAGAATTTTACGGCGTTTGGGGTAATTATGATGTGACATTAAGAACAGATAAATCTTATATGATAGGCGGTACAGGGGTTTTACAAAATCCAACTGCGCCATTGGATAAAGACGGCAATAAGGTGTGGAATTTCAAAGGAAATACTATCCATGATTTTGTATGGTTTGCAGATAATAATTTTAAACACCTGTCTAAAGAAGTACGAAAAGGTTTAACCCTTCATGTGTATTATAAAGCAAAAGATGCAAAAGCAGATAGTGCTTGGGCAAATGTGTTGTGGGCTGCAGAAAAAGTGTTGCCTTATATGGAAAAGAAATTTGGTGCTTATCCTTATCCTCAATATTCCTTTATACAAGGAGGTGATGGTGGTATGGAATATGCTATGGCCACATTGCTAAAAGGACCAGGATTGGGCACTGCGTTTCATGAGTGGATACATAGCTGGTACCAGCATATCTTGGGCACCAATGAAAGTTTGTATGCTTGGATGGATGAAGGTTTCACTAGTTTTGGCGAGGAAGATGTGAGCCATTATTATGAAGTCAATCATGCCGCACAATCTCCGTATATAAGTGAAGCTGCAAAAAAACAAATTTCTATCAATTTAGAAAAGCAAGCTAAATTATTACCAGCTGTTCAAAGTGGCAACTATAATGGCTATTTGGCATTAGCTAAAAGTGGCATGGAAGAACCTATGACAACGCATGCAGATCATTTCAATACTAATTATGCATATAGTAGTGCTGCCTACAGTAAAGGAGGCACTTTCTTAGGTGTACTTGGATATGTGATGGGAGAGACAAAGCGAGACCAACTGTTGTTGAATTATTATAACACATGGAAGTTTAAGCATCCGAATGCCAATGATTTTATGAGAGTGGCAGAGAAAACAAGTGGTTTGCAATTACAATGGCTCAAAGAATATTGGGTGAACACGACTAAGACAATTGATTATGGATTAAACGATATTCAAGTTAGTGGTCAAGCTGCTTTAATTAGTATTCAAAGAGTAGGTAAGTTACCTATGCCAATAGAAGTGATGGTGACATATAAAGACGGAAGTGCAGAGTTGCATTATATCCCACTAGATTTAATGTTAGGAAGTAAAGCACAAGAAGTTACTATAAAGCAGATCAATCACCCTGAGTGGAAATGGGCACATCCTACCTATACTTTTGAAACAACACAACCATTAAGTGCGATTAAGTCAATTGAGATTGATCCTAGTCAACGTATGCCAGACATTAACAGAAGTAATAACAAGATTGAAATTCCTGATTAATTGTAATCAAATTAATTTGTAGGTAATAATAGTATTGATTGAAACAGTTCTATTCCGAGCGAATATTTGAGCTTTCGAGCCATGATCTAAGTGTGTGGTTCTTCAATACTTAAAACTTAAAAAGAAAGGCGTCCAACTGGACGCCTTTCTTTTATTTTTTGACCTGAATGATATATTTTTCTTTGAAATATTCTTCCTGAAAAATGTCATAAATGGGCATCATCTTTGGTCTAGTACCGCTTTCGAAAATTTCTTGGTGCAAATCACCGCCTTTTAGGCAAATCAACCCATTTGGTTGATTTGGTTTTTTTACAAGTAATGGGTCAGCCCATCTCCATAAATCTTTAAGTGGTGCAACAGCTCTACTTACTGCGTAATCGAATTTTTTATTTTTTATCTCTTCTACACGTGTATGTTTTGTTTCTACATTTTTGATACCTACCATCTCACAAACTGCATCCACTACTTTTAGTTTTTTAGCAATACTATCCACTGCGTAAAATTGTACCTCAGGGAAAAAAATTGCTAATGGTACAGTTGGGAAACCACCGCCACAGCCAATATCAATCACTTGCGTACCAGGTGCCCACTCGGCAATTGCAGCAATGCTTAATGAGTGCAATACGTGGTGTAAATATATTTGGTCAATGTCTTTTCTTGAGATGACATTAATCTTTGCATTCCATTCCTGATAAGCAGCCTCTAACCCTGACAATTGTACTAATTGAGCAGGGGTAAAATCCGCAAAGTAGCGGGTGATTAATTCCAATTTTTCTGTGGTCTTTTCCATACGCTAGGCAAGGTAAACAAATAAAAGAATACTGACCATATATCCAATAAAATGAACCATGGCCAAAGGTCTAGTTCATTTAATTTCTTCATAGCGCCTCGCAATATAAGCCCTTGTAAGAGCATTCTTAATGCCCATAAGCCAATCAAGATTAAATAAGCCTTTGTAAAAATTAGGGCTATGATCAATGCTGGATATACTAAGATTTGACTGATGGAATAAAGACCCAATAAAATAAAATGTTTTTTCTTATAAAACTTACTAGTTGTAAAATGACGATATTTTTGTGTTATCCAGTCTTTAAAAGTCGTCTTTGGCTCGCTTAAGGTATGTGCATCATGATCAATTACAATTGCTGTATTATGTCTATTAGCCACTTGATTGATGAATAAATCATCATCCCCACTTGGTATTTGGTTGATAGAAGAAAAGCCTTTGTTTTTAATAAATAATTCACGCTTGTATGAAAGGTTGCGCCCAACACCCATATAAGGAATGCCAGCTAAGGCGTAAGAGAAATATTGTAATGCAGTTTGGAATGTCTCAAAACGAATAAGTTTATTTAAAATACCTGGCTTCTTCTTATAGGCGCCATAGCCAAGAACAATTTCTTTTCCTTCGTCGTAGCCATCTTGCATCAAGCGCATCCAATGTTCGCTAGCTGGAAGGCAGTCTGCATCTGTTAATAATAAAGTCTCATTTTTTGCGGACTTAATGCCCATTGAAAGGGGGAATTTTTTTCCTGCAATCATTTTAGCTTCCTGAGTCAATTGCACGGGATTCAAGTTTTTAAATGATTTTTTAAATTCTTCTAATAAATACTTTGTTTCATCTTCAGAATTGTCATTTACCAAAACCACTTCATGTGTCGTGCTATAATCTTGAACTAAAACTCCTGGTAAATTATTGGCTAAATTATGTGCTTCGTCTCTTGCGCAAATCACCACAGAAATAGGGTGCTCCACATGAACCGTTTTTTTTGGCTTCACATAAATTGCAAGTCTTAAAAAAAAGAATAAATAATAAAAAACCTGAATGGCAATGACTGCTGCAAAAAAACCTATAAGAATTTCTGAAAGGAGTGCAGATGAAATGGGTAAGTTGACTGTCATAGCGCAAAAGTAAAGATTTTTGACCTTACCTTTGTCTCATGGCGGCATTACAATTTGAATTAGCAGCAGAGAGCCAAAACGGCGCTTCAAGAGCAGGAACCATTACCACGGATCATGGGGTAATTCAGACACCTATATTCATGCCTGTAGGTACTATTGGTTCAGTGAAAGCGGTGACACAACAGCAATTAAAGCAAGATATTGATGCAAAAATTATTTTAGGCAATACTTATCATTTATACCTTAGACCAGGCACAGAAGTATTAGAGGCTGCTGGAGGTCTGCACCAATTTATGGGTTGGGACAGGCCCATTTTAACGGATAGTGGGGGGTATCAAGTTTTTTCGTTGGCATCTAACAGAAAAATTAAACCAGAAGGGGTGGTCTTTCAATCACATATTGATGGGAGCAAACACTTGTTTAGCCCAGAAAATGTGATGGATATTCAAAGAAGTATTGGGGCGGATATTATTATGGCATTTGACGAATGTCCTCCAATACCGAGTACCTATGAATACGTCCGCAAGAGTATGGATTTAACTCATGCTTGGTTGGATAGATGTTTCAATCGATTGGCGGAGACGCCCGATTTATATGGTCATTCACAGAACTTGTTTCCGATTGTACAAGGGGGATTATACAAAGACTTAAGAAAAGCTTCTTGTGATTATATAGCATCTAAAAATGCGGTAGGGAATGCTATTGGTGGATTAAGTGTAGGTGAAACAGAGGCTGAAATGTATGAGTTTACTGCATTGTGTTGTGAAAACTTGCCTAAGGATAAGCCACGTTATTTAATGGGGGTAGGCACGCCTTGGAATATTTTGGAAGCAATAGATTTAGGGGTGGATATGTTTGATTGTGTAATGCCCACTAGAAATGGTCGTAATGGGATGATATTTACTTCACAAGGGGTAATCAATATCAAAAATAAAAAATGGTACAAGGACTTTAGTCCAATAGATCCAGGCATACCGAATGAAATGAGTCAATATTATACCAAAGGGTATATTAGACATTTATTTGCTGCCGATGAAATTTTAGGTATGCAGCTAGCGAGCATTCAAAATCTATCTTTTTACCTTTGGTTGGTTGAGCAAGCAAGAATACATATTATTGCTGGAGATTATAGCGCTTGGAAAAAAGAGATGGTCCCTCAAATAAGTAAACGATTATAGCATTGAAAAAACTGGATTGGTATATATTAAAAAAATTTCTGGCAGTGTTTTTCTTTGCCATTTTTTTCTTTGCAGTTATTGCTGTCGTGATAGACGTGAGTGAGAAAACGGATGATTTTGTTCGATCTGGTTTGACAAGTTCAGAGATCATTAAAAACTATTATGTAGGATTTATTCCTCATATCATTGCTTTATTATTTCCTTTATTCGTATTTATTGCTGTGATCTTTTTCACTTCTAAAATGGCAGGACAAACAGAAATTGTTGCGATTCTAGCTAGTGGTACTTCTTACGATAGATGGTTAAGGCCTTATTGGATAGGAGGTTTTTTTTTAGGCTTTGTTTTATGGATATCCAATCAATGGATTATCCCTAAAGCCAACAATATTCGTGGAGATTTTGAAGCCACCTACATAGACGCTAACTCTTCCTACAATGCACTTTTAAGAGGGTCTAATGATTATTATTTCAGGATTGATTCTTTTACCTACGCAGGTGTTTATGCTTATGATACAGGCTATAAGAGGGGGAATAATTTTTTTGCATACACAGTTAAAGATCAGAAAGTGGTTTATAATATACGTGCAGAAGCCATTTTATGGGATACAGCAAAAAAGGATTGGGAACTTTCAGAAGTAGTTGAACGTAAAATTACGGATCAAAAGGAATTGGTTACCTATATGCCTAATGTGCATAAAAAATATCCGTTTAAGCCTGTCGATCTTGAAAAAGACAAATATGCAAAAGACAAATTGACCACCCCACAATTGATTAAGCAAATTAGAATAGAGACATTAAGAGGTTCGGAGGGTTTAAATGAATTGAAAATTGAACGTTATAGACGAGATGCTACACCCATCACCGTATTGCTTTTAACCTTGATTGGAGCGATTATTGCTGGCCGAAAAGTAAGGGGCGGAAGTGGTGCACATCTGGCTATGGGCTTTACTATTGCAGCTTTGTTTATCATTACTGACCGATTCTCTACTATATTTTCCACCAAGGGCAATTTGCCCCCATTTATAGCAGCTTGGATCCCTAATATTATTTTTATGTTTGTGGTCTATTATTTATATAAAAAAGCCCCCAAATAACCATTTCTTAAGTAACTTTGTGTCCAATTTTAAACCGTTTTTTAACAATAATAATTGGGCATATGGAAGAGATCAAAGACCGCTTTGGAGAAAAAGCAACTGCGGCTGCTTTAGAGATCAAAGAAATGCTTAAACAGCATGGTGATAAAAAAATCGGAGAAATCACTTTAGCACAAGTTTATCAAGGCATGAGAGGTATGACTGGTCTTGTAACAGAGACTAGTTTATTAGATGCACAAGAAGGTATCCGATTCAGAGGATTCTCTATTCCAGAATTGCAAGCAAAATTACCAAAAGTTGAAGGTGGAGATGAGCCATTACCTGAAGGTTTATTTTACCTGATGATGATTGGGGAATTACCAACAGAAAGAGATGTTAAAAAACTAACTAGTAATTGGCAAAGAAGGAGTCATGTGCCAACACATGTTTTTGATGTGATTGATGCATTTCCATTAAACACACATCCAATGACGATGTATGTTGCTGCTGTAATGGCATTGCAAACAGAAAGTAAGTTTGCACAAGAATATGCCAAGGGTATGAATAAGAAAGATTATTGGCAATATACCTATGATGATTCAATGGATTTAATCGCAAGATTACCAAGAATTGCTGCGTATATCTATAGAAGAAAATATAAAAACAACGAGCACATTCATCCAAATGGATTGTTAGACTGGGCGGGTAACCTTGCTTACATGATGGGTTTTGAAGATGAGAGTACCAAAGAACTAATGCGTTTGTATATGACTATACACGCAGATCATGAAGGTGGAAATGTGTCTGCACATACTACTCATTTAGTTGGTTCTGCTTTGAGTGATCCTTATCTAAGTTATGCTGCGGGTATGAATGGTTTAGCAGGTCCTTTACATGGACTAGCAAATCAAGAAGTGATTAAATGGATTTTTGAAATGCAAGAAGCCATTGGTTCTGATAGTCCAACAAAAGAACAGATTGTTGATTATGTACAAAAAACTTTGTCTTCAGGGAAAGTTGTTCCAGGCTATGGTCATGCGGTTTTAAGAAAAACAGATCCTAGATTTACTGCACAAATGGCATTTGGTAAAAAACATTTGCCAAATGATAAATTAGTTAACACCGTTTGGAATATTTATGAAACGGTTCCTCCAATATTAGAATCATTAGGAAAGGTGAAAAATCCTTGGCCAAATGTGGAT
>CAZBJP010000047.1:0-12800 GCA_964492205.1 uncultured Sediminibacterium sp. | reverse complement strand
CGAATGTAACCATCATGGATACGAACTTAGCTAGATTAAGATATTTGTCTGATGTGATGCCAGCGAATGTAGTAACTCAATATTCTACTTTATTAGCGATCAAAGAAAAACTACCTACAGTTGATTTGTTGATTGGTGCCGTTTTATTACATGGTGCTAAAGCGCCCCACTTAGTGAAGCAAGCTGATTTAAAATTAATGGAAGCTGGTTCTGTAATTGTGGACGTTGCTGTTGATCAAGGTGGATGTATCGAAACCTGTAAACCAACTACACACGAAAATCCAGTTTTCACTATTGACAATATCACACATTACTGCGTTGCGAATATGCCAGGCGCGGTCCCTCAAACAAGTACAAGAGCTTTAACACAAGCAACTTTGCCATACGCCATTGCAATTGCAAATAAAGGATGGGAAATTGCTTGCGCAGAGAATCAAGCATTAGCTAAAGGTTTAAACATCAGAGCTGGAAAAATATTACACAAAGGTGTATCAGAAGCTTTCAATGGATAATTGAAAATTAATTAGTGCATTTATAAAAAAATACCCTCGCATCGCGAGGGTATTTTTTTATCAGTTCTATGTTTTTAAATACAAAGCTTATTTCCAAACTGTCCATCCTTTCCACCAAGTTTGATTTACACCGGAGGTAGCAACTGCGCCTCTAAATGTCACTTTCTCGAAGAAAGCATTTTGTAATTTAGCATCTGTGAAGCTTCCGTTTTTTGTATAGTTCACATCACCAAAAACACCTAATGTACCCCATGCAGTCGTCAGTGCTGTGGCATCAGTACTACCTGATGGTGTAGATGAATTTGCATATGGTGTAAAGTCTGGGTTAGTATAATTAAATGGCTGAATTAATTTTAATCGATCTGCAGACGCATTCGTTAAAATAGTATTCCCAAAGAAAGGATTTGAGAACCAAGCTAATAAACTTGCACTAGTTGCGCCAGTTGGTGTACCACTTGGAGTGTATGTAATATTTGCAGTGTTACCAGCAAAAGTAGTGTTCTTGATTCTGATCGTACTATCATCAATATTCTTATCTACTGCTGTTCCAGTTGAAGCGTCAAACTGAACACCTACTGGCCATCCTGCAATGATTGAATTCATGATTGAGATACCTGTATTTCTTCTGATATGTGCACCTGCTCTAAATAAGCTATTCCCTTTTCCAGAAACTGGATCAATTCTTGGTCCAATTGCTGTGATATTAGAGAATACAGCAGTTGTTTTTGGAGACAAAGTAGAACCTTTGCCATCATTATCTGATTCAAATGCTTCAGAGGTAGAGATATCTGCAATCGCTGAGTCTCTTAAAACGATACCAAATTGCACATTACCTGCATATCCAAAGTCTGTATCAAAATCATCATCCTGTGTTTTGTAAGCAATAAGGTATTTACAATTTACTGTACCACCAAACCACTCAAATGCATCATCCTTCGCATAAGTTACTTGAACGTGGTCAATCGTTGTTCCATTACCCACACCTGCCATTGTTAAACTATTCAATTCGTTATCTGGTTGATAAGCATAACCAGCATATTCGATTCTTACATATTGTAAAATACCTGAGTTGTCAGCGTCATTACCTGTTGGAAACGCAGCATCACCAGAACCCGCTAAACCATAACCTACTTCGGTATCGTTGATGCCACCCTCTACAGAGGTTAAACCTGCTACTGCAGCGCCCTTCCAAGTTAAAGTTTGATTGACTTTTGCTGTACCTAAAAGTACAATTCCACCCCAATCACCAGATTGTGGATTTTGTGATGCTGAAGTGAAAACGATTGGCTTTTCAGCTGTTCCTTTTGCTATTAATTTAGCACCACGTGTGATTACTAAAGAAGCTACGTCTAATCCAGACTTACCTCTAACTGTAGCACCTTCTTCTACTGTCAAGGTTACTCCTTTTGTAACATAAACAATACCCGAAAGGTAGTTTACATCTTTAGCATACAAAGTGGTGTCTTTTGTAATTTTTCCTGATAAAGTGATGGTATTAGAAACCACACCAACTGGAGCGACTTCCTTCGTCACTACGAAGATTTCTTTTTCGCCATCTGTTTCAATCTTTCTACAACCAGTGATGGCTAAAAAAGCAAGAGATAAATAAAATAATTGTTTCATTGTTGTTGTATTTAAAAAAAGTTGTTTGATATTGATTTTATTATAAAGAGTAATTAAGTGTGATACCATAAGTAGTTCCAAATTTTCTTGACAAACGAATCGCATCGGTTTGTGCATTATAGTCCGTGTTGCTGTTATTATTTTGATAGAAAATTTGTCTCTTATTTAAGATATCTGAAATGGTTAATTTTATCTCCGCTTTATTGTCAGCAAATTTTTTGCTGATCTGGAAATCTATCAACGCTCTTGGATTTTCGTAAACGTCCGGAGATCCAGCACCTGCTTGAATATCACCTACTAAATAAATACGTTTTCCAATCTGATTGAATAAGACCGTAGCATTAAAACCTTTTTCCACCACATCATACAATAAACCTGCATTAATCAAATAAGGTGACTGACCTTGCAAGGACCTATTCACATTTAAAGCAGAATCATCAATTTTAGAATTGATATAGGAGCCATTAGCTTGTAAAGTAAAACGTTTAGATAATTTTTTACGGCCTTCAATTTCAAAACCGTATGCCGTTGCCTTTTTTACGTTTTGGAAAGAAAACAAACTTGATCCGCCGGCACCTTCTTGGAAAATACTTTCAATTGGATTTTCAAAATTTTTGTAAAACACACCCATAGTAAACATCTCACCAGCACTTGGGTACAATTCATACCTTAAATCCGTATTGGTAATTTTTGTACGCTTTAAAGAAGGGTTGCCTGAAACAGATGCGTTTAATTCAAAATCGTAGATGTTCAATGCAGACAATTCTCTTAACTCTGGGCGTATCACAGTTTGAGAAGCTGTTAATCTAAGATTTGCCTTTTGTGTTAATTTAACTGTGGTATTAACACCTGGTAAATAATCTGTTACTCTTGAATAAGTGTGTCTTGGGTCCCATTTTTTTACTGATCCAACTAATTGGTCAAAATCTTCTACCCTTAAACCCCATACTACTCTGACACCTTCACTAATTTTATTATCAAATTGTAGATAACCTGCATTTAAAATCGTGTTCGCTAAATATCTAAAGTTTCTATTTTGAATTGCATTGAAAGCAAATTTATTATCTTGGCCATTACCAAAATTTTGTGGAACAAAAGCAGACTCAGCATCTTGAGCTCTTAAGGCAGCATTATCGGTTGGCAAATAAATGGCAAATAATTGCGCATCATACAAACGATCCTTCACCTGAATCATATAACCAGCCTTGATCGTTTGTTGTTTTACTTTGAAAGTCAAATCGCCACCACCTGTATAAATATAGTCAGATAAGGTTTGAAAAATACGGCTTCCTGACTGTTGAGATAAAGTGTTAGAAATATTCAAGACAAAAGGATCTGTGCTATTTACGTTTTTTGTATATAAAATTCTTCTTTGATCAGGTGTATAAGCATCAAGTATGTTAAATGCACCAAACCAATTGAATTTCAATTTTTGTGACAAACTATGTTCTCCATTTAATTGATTTGTGAAAAATACATTTTGTCCGAACACAAACTCATTTCCTTTCACCAAGTCTTGTCTAGAAAAGTCTGTTCCAGTTCTTGCATTATACGTATTAGCTGTTTTTACATTCACAATCGCTTTATAGCTTAGCTTATTTAAAGGATTTAAAAACATAGATAATCCAGCAATGGCACCCATATTAATATCTTGTATGTATTTAGAGTCATTAAGTGCTGTAATAGGATTGAACTTTTCATCTGTGATACCATTTTGATTATTGGTATTATCCTGAATACGATAAGTATTCGCATAATTAATGCCAATAATACCACCAATTTTTTTACCCCACAACGTACCAGCAAATCCGCCGTTCATCTGCATGCTCACATTTGGCTTCGCTGTCATTGAAATAGGTGACCAATTGTTGGGCATTCTTTTACCTAATTCAGTTTTTGCAGCAGCACTTGATGTGTCAAAATTAGATTTTGTAGTGTAGCCTGCTGGCAATGACCTTGTACCATCGTCAATACCCAACCAGTCTGTTTTGCCGCCCACGTCTTTCAAGAAATTTTTTCCTGTAACTTGTGAATTGGCACTTGTTCCTAATTGAATATTAAAGAAGTTTTTGGTTGGGATGTCTTTTGTGTTCACTTGAATTAAACCTCCAGCCCACTCACCTGGCAATTCTGGTACAAATGCTTTATTAATAATAATATTATCAATAATTTGAGAAGGGAATAAATCAAAAGAGAAAGTTTTACGATCTGCTTCTGTACTAGTTAATAAAATACCGTTTAACATAGCCTGGTTATAACGATCAGCTAATCCTCTTACAATAATATATTTACCTTCTTGAATAGATGCGCCAGGTGTGCGTTTTAAAATTTCTGCAGTATTTCTATCTGGGCTTCTTTTGATTGATTCTGCAGAGATCACTGAGGCAACTGTATTGGTATTTTTTTGATACGCGATTAATGCATTATCAGTCGCACCCTTATTTGTTGATCTAGTAGCACTAACCACTACATCCGTTAATTTTTTACCTGCTTCTTCTAATAAAACATCAATTACCACTTCTTCATTTGCCTGTTTAGCTGGCGAAATTTCAACTGACTTTGACTTATATCCTACATAAGAAAGGTCTAAACTATAGGCCTTATTTACCTCTATGTTGAAATTAAATCTACCTTCAATATCTGTTTTTGATACCTGATTTTTATCAGATTTTAGTGTTACCGTTACGCCAACCAAAACCTCATTTTTTACATTTGTAACCTTACCAGTCAACTTAGCTTTTTGAGCCTGTGCTGTAAGTATTGCACTAAAACAGATTATAAATAGTAGTATCCTTTTCACGATATAATTTTATTTGTGTAGCAAATATCAAATTGCATTGTTACCAAATTGTTACCTCAATATGAACTTAATATTAACAATGAATTTAGGATACAAAAAAGGCGCTCTATTGAGCGCCTTTTTAAAATAGATTTATAAACTACTGTTAATCAAAATGATAAACATTATGCAAATCTTTTGTACAAGTAAACGTCACGCCTAGGTCATTGATCAAGCCATCATGAATATCATACACCCAACCATGTAGATGTAATGGTTGTTCTCTTTTCCATGCATTTTGAACAATAGAAGTCTTCCCTAAATCATGTACTTGCTCCTGTACATTTACTTCTACTAACCTTCTAGCTCTTAAATCCTCATTTTCAATTGCATCTAATTCTTTATGGTGATAACGATACACGTCTTTAATATGTCTTAACCAGTTGTCAATTAAGCCAAATTGTTGGTTTTTCATGGCAGCCATAACACCACCACAACCATAATGTCCACAGACAATAATATGTTTCACTTTTAAAACATCTACAGCATAGGATAAAACACTTAACATATTCATGTCACTATGTACCACCATATTGGCAATATTTCGGTGAACAAACATTTCACCAGGATCTGTACCTGTGATTGACTCAGCAGGCACCCTGCTATCAGAACAGCCAATCCACAAGTACTCAGGAGATTGGCCTTTTGATAATTTTTCAAAAAAATCCGGATCTAACTGTAATTGATCTGCTACCCAATTTTTATTATTTTCTATTAATCTTTTATATGATTTTTCCATTGTTGATTTTTTAATGTTGTTAATTAATGTCCAGATACGGCTGCCCTAGCAGGCAGCTGTATCAAATTTACTTCTATATTTTTTAGCTTAGCAGCTATTTGAAAATCATAAATAATTTCAATGACATCTAAGTCAATATAATGTGCTTGACTTGCATCGATGGTGACTGTAGAGTCATTTGGAATTGCTGCTAATTTTTTTGCAATACTACCCTTGTTAATAAAAGTAACATGTTCAGCTAGTTTGATAGTGATGGCGCCACCTGCTGATTTTTTATCATAATGAATTTCGTAGTCACGACGATAATTGGTTCTCAAGATGTAAAAAATAGCAACCAACATACCTAAAGCAATACCTTTTAATAAGTCACTAAACTGAATGGCTACCACTGTGACAATAAATGGCACAAATTGCTCCCAGCCTAGTTTATACATTTCTCTAAACAAAGAAACCTTTGCTAGTTTGTAGCCCACCACTAATAAAACTGCCGCCAAACAGGCTAATGGAATCTGATTAAGTACTGATGCAAAAGCCACAACACTTAATAATAAAAGCAGCCCATGGAATATCGCTGACAACTTAGTTTTTGCACCTGCATTCACGTTAGCAGAAGTCCTCACAATCACTGCAGTCATTGGCAAGCCGCCAATCAAGCCAGAAATTAAATTGCCAAGTCCTTGTGCTTTTAATTCACGATTAGTTGGCGTCACTCTTTTATAAGGATCTAATTTATCTGCCGCTTCAATACTTAATAAAGTTTCTAAACTTGCAATGATAGCAATAGTGATCGCTATGACATATACTTGGTAATTTCCTAATGCACTCAAATTAGGCAAAGTAAATTGCCCAATGAATTCTGAACTATTATTTGCCACAGGAAGTTTGACCAACCCGTCTGATGTAATAGTCCACTCAGGAAGGTAAAATTTAAAAACTGCATTTAAGGACACCCCAATGATTACTGCTATTAATGCACCTGGAACAAATTTAAAAAACAAGTATTTTTTCAAAAAAGGCAGGTCCCAAAACAAGATGATAGCAATTGATAGTGTGGATATGATAATAGACCCATAATGAAATGGCGAAGAAGCAGCTTTTACATAACCAATAGCTACAGGTGCTTGTTTTAAGATTAAAATAATACCTATGGCTGCTAACATGCCTTTAATCACACTAGATGGAAAGTAGTAGCCAATAGCCCCCGCCTTTAAAAAGCCTAATAGAATTTGCAAAACACCCGCCATTGCTACAGCTACTAAAAACTGATCATAAGCACCTAATGTGGTAATACCATTTAAAACAATCACTGTAAGTCCTGCTGCTGGACCACTCACACTTAAAGCAGATCCACTTGCAAATGCCACCACAATTCCTCCCACAATCCCCGCTATAATACCTGAAAACAATGGTGCGCCAGATGCCAGAGCGATACCTAAACATAAAGGCAGCGCAACTAGAAATACCACTAAGCCTGCTGGTAAATCTTCTTTTAAATAAGTAAAACTTATTCCTTGTTCTGGTTTATTTAAACTCATTTTATTAATAAAATTGAAAACATACTATTGATTAGCCAAGTCAACGCATACGACTGCTTGAGTATCAATTTAAATAATGTGATTATTACTTACTAGGCTGGTTCTATTGAGACCAGTAAGTACCTTTAAATTTACGAAATTATACCGTAGGGTTGGGAGGGGGTATGAGTATGGGCTCATTTCGATCAATTACTACGCCCATATGAGACACAATAGAATACTTAGCCTGATCTAACACAAGACCAAAAGGACTTTCAAAGTACATGGAATGATTAGACTCCATATTTTTCAACTTAAAGTGAATATGTTCCACTTCTTCCTCTTCAACTGTCAGTAAGGTTGATGCAGAGATTTGCGCTTCCCCTTGAATTAAATTAGACCAAAATTTGATCCCAATCACTGGAAACACTTGCGTTGATAAAACAAATAAAAGAAATACACCAATCAACTTTCTCTTCATACTAAGCGAATATAAAAGCTAAAACGATTACAACCTGACTTTTGTTCAAGAATTTACAAAAATTTGACCTTGATACACTTAGATAAAAGTGCAGAAGGACCTTCCATAGATACATTATTGCTATTTTCGTACAAACAATAGGTTAAAATCAACTGAATGTTACAAAATATTATAAAATGGTTATTTCTACTCTCTTTAACTAGCATATTAGTTGGATCCGCAGCTGCTGGATTTTTATGGCTTTTAGATACCGTAACTAATTTACATCTAACTAATCCTTGGTTACTTTATTTACTACCCATTTTAGGCGGATTAATTGGTATGCTTTACTTTTTCGCTCCGCCTTCGCTAGCCAATGGCAATGCTTTTATTCTAGATCATTTTTTAAAAGAAGCACCCAAAGAAAAATCCATCCATGTCCCCATCGTTCTTGCACCATTAGTATTGTTAGGTACTTTATTAACTCACTTAGGAGGAGGCTCGGCTGGACGAGAGGGAACAGCAGTTCAAATGGGTGCAAGTATAGCACATCTATTTAATAAAAAATTTCAATTAGACATTGAGGAACAAAGACTTTTAACCTGTATTGGTATGAGTGCAGGATTTGCGGGCGTATTTGGCACGCCATTCGCTGCAGCTTTTTTTGCCATTGAATTTTTTGCTTTTAAAAAAACAAAATGGTTTTTCATAATGCCTTGTTTAATCACGGCATATGCTGCCCATTGGACTTGTCTAAGTTGGGGCATTCAACATGCTCATTACCAAATACAACCATTTCATACTTTTTCAGTCAATACCATTTCTTGGGTGGGATTATCGGGCATTATTTTTGGACTTAGTGCTTTATTATTTATTCAATCGACACATTTTTTTTCAAAGCTATTTGCAACAATAAAGTTACAGCCAATTAGACCAATTTTAGGCGGTATACTTATTGCTACATTTATTATTGTTACTCATCAAGGTAAAATGACAGGGCTTGGGCTTGAAACAATTAATGACGCTTTTGTAAAACCACAAGGTAAATTTGATTTTTTAATCAAATTGCTATTAACAAGTTTTACATTGAGTGCAGGATTCAAAGGCGGAGAAGTGACTCCTTTATTTTTTATAGGTGCCGTTTTGGGTTCTGTATTAATTGCCTTTATGCCTTTACCCATCAGCTTATTAGCCGGCTTAGGACTTGTTGCAGTCTTTGCTGGTGCTACACATTGTATTATTAGTGCTGTATTACTTGGTACGGAATTGTTTGGCTTTCAGTACTGTTTATACATTGCAATTGCTTGTAGCATAGCTTACCTATTTTCAGGAAGCAAAAGTATATACGAAGGAAGGCCCAGTGGGAAGATTAAAAATGCAATTGCTCATTATTTTTTCTGAACCATGTACACGTAAAAGGGTAATCCCAGCATTAGCATAATAAAACCACCATACACAATTTCTTGCCCAGCACCAATCAACATCCACAAAGAAAAAGAAAAAGCTAAAACGCTCACAAAGACTGCTGCAATCATTTTACTTTTTGAAAAATCAGTTGCTTTTTTTGCGCGTACAATTAAATAAGATGCGGTGGTAAATAAATAGGGAAGCAAGGTGAAAAAGGTAGAAAGTAAGATCAATAACTTAAATTGATTGGCTAAATTTTTTGCATTATTCATGAACATTAAAATCGTAATAATGATACTTGAAACAATGACGCCATTTGCGGGTACGCCTTTTGTATTTTGTTTGGCAAAAAACGCTGGAAATAATTTATCCTTAGCCATGGCATAGGGCATTTGACCTTGCACTAAAATAAAGCCATTCAATGCACCAAAAGCAGCAATCGCAGCCCCTGCACTCACCCAATACTTTGCTCCGTGGCCATAAATTTTTTCTGCTGCATCGGCAAATGGCGTGATGGAATTTTGTAATTCACTTGCTGGAATCATTCCCATAATAGCAGCAGTACTTAATAAATAGATGCCCGCTGCAATCCATACACCACGCATCGTTGCTCTTGAAATATTTTGACCTGGATTTTCCACACTTGAAGAAGGAATAGTGGCACATTCAATACCTAGGAAGGCGAAAAAAGTCAACGTAGTTGTTGCTGTAATGGCTTGCCAATTACTTGTACCACTCATATTAAATGGTAATAAATTTTGAACATCAATAAAAATAATTCCTCCTATAGCCACTAAAGCTAATGGCAGTATTTTAAGGATGGTAGTAATCAATTGAACCCTTCCAGATGCAAAGACCCCTAAGGTGTTGATCCAAGTTAAAAACCATAGACAAGCAAGGCCTGTAATTAAAGCGACAGTAGCATCTTGACCAAGTAAGGGAAAAAAGGTACTTAATGCACTTACTAATGACACCGCAATAGCTGCATTGGTTGTCCATACAGAAATCAAATAGCCCCAGCCCACTAAAAAGCCAGCAAAGTTTCCTAAGCCAGCTTTTGAAAAAGCATAAGGACCGCCATCAGAAGCAGGTATAAGCTTACTTAAATTGGCAAATATTTTAGCAATGACAATTGCACCAAGTGCAGAAAACACCCAGCCAATCAAACTAATACTACCAAAACTAGCGAGTGCCGAAGGCATTAAAAAGACTCCTGCACCAATCATATTACCTACGACCAATGAAGTACTCGTCCATAAACCAATTTTCTTAGGCGTTGATTGCATAATTCAAGATAAGCAAATATCGGAACAAAAAAGGCCCCTCGTAAACGAGAGGCCTTTGAATATGGTGTGTCAAGTAAAATTACTTAACTGTCCAAGTTGCTTGTACTGTAGCACCAACTAATTCACCATTGGTAATACTTACAGACCAAGAGTCAAATACTCTTCCATCTTCTGCATATAATTTCCATCTAACTGTGAAATTATCTGTTTTAATGAAACGAGTTTTAGCATCAGCACGTTTTGGTCTCTCTGGATTTGCAAAAACATTCACAGCAGCTGTTCCGTTATATTTACGAGTTGCAGCCTTAAACAAATTGTAAACAATTGCAGGCGTTATTTTAACCGTATATACTTGACGTACAGTTGGATTAGCGATATTTAAACTTGGATCGTTCAATCCATAAGAAGTAAGATGACTAACTGTTACATCTGACTCTTTTAAGCTGTCATAATAGGTTTCAGAAAACGCTATATACGGCTCGATCTTGTTGATCACTACGTTCTTACCGTAGTTATTCCAACTGATATTTAATCTCACTTCAGAAGCATCCATCGCGCCATCTTTAAATGAGTTATAACCAGTTACAAGTACACCCTCTGCCGTAACACCATCTTCCCATCCTGGTAAAGGAAGAAGCTCCTCCTTTTTACAAGAAGTCATAAGAAGTATGCCAGCAAGCGCAAACATGTAAAAATTTCTTATATATTTCATATTAAATAATTTAAAAGTTTAAAATTTGAACTTAACAGCATCCCAGAAAATTGGGTCTCTATCAAAAATAACAGAACCAAAACTAGCAGCGTTTGCGTTCAAATTTAATTCAGTTGAAGGATAAGGCAATCTTAATGCAAATTGTCTTTGTCTAGTAATTGGCGCATCAATTGTAGTTGGTAGGCCAGTTCTTCTAAAGGTAGTGTACATTTCATTACCATTTCCTAAGCTAGAGAACCATGCTTGCTTTAATACTACATTCAATTTTGCATCATTTGAGATTGCAGCATCGTACTTAGCTAACCAGCTGTTTACATAAGCTGTTACATCAGCTGTAGCTGGATCAGCAGCAGTAGGATCAGAACTCTTTGCATGTCTTACAACATCAGCAATTGATTGCTTCATAGCAGCTTCAAATAAAGCTCTTGTATCAGCAGTAATAGCGCCAGTTGAAATTTGGTACTCTAAATTCCAATATTGGATCATATTGAATGTGATCATTGGATACACACCATTTCCTGAACCAGAACCACCTAATAAAGGTTTGATGTCTGCTTTAGCAGTTGATCTAGCATAGTCCACTAATCCACCAGCTGGGTAAGCAGCAGGAACAGCTCTAAGTGCAACGTCTGCAGGTACACCAGTTTGGTCACCTCTAACACGTCCAAAGAAACCAGCTATGTAAGCAGAGTCAGCAGCAGTGGCACTCAAAACACCACTTGCAGTTAACTTGCTCCAAGTTGTATTATCCAACACCATATAACCACCATATACAGGAATCGTTCCTTTATCTGTTGTATTGTTTGGATCTAAAATAGTAGCAGTTTGTCTTCTTACTTGGTAAGGTAAACGAGGATCCTTATTTTCTAATTGCTCTAACATGAACTGCTTAGAGAAATAAGTGAAATTGTTTGAACCTAAATAAGCATCTTGGAACCAAGGGTGACGACCTTCTGGAGAAGCAACTTTATTGTACTTGAATACAAAATCATCCGCACCAGAAGTTGAAGAAATATAGTTAGAACTGCTCGCTAAAATTGCTTTGATTTTATCATTAGCAGTAGCATCTACTTTTCTTGACTTAATCAACAAAGATAACTTAACTGAATTCGCAAATTTCTTCCACTTGGTAATGCTATTTGCATAGTAGATATCCCCTTTTAAAGCAATAGGGCTAGTTTTTGCAAATTCAGCAGCAGCAGAATCAGTCATTGCGATCAACTTAGCGTAGATGTCTTTGTCTTTATCAAACTTTGGTTCATTGATTGGCGTTGCACCATCACCTAAAAATGCTTCAGAGTATGGTACGTCACCGAATAGGTCAACAAATTGACCAAAGAAGTAAGCTTTCAAAGTGAAAGCAGCACCTCTGAAATGTGGGCTCTGTCCTGCAGCAGTTCTGTCTAATATCGCTTGTAAATCTTTCATACCACCTGTGTAGAATGAATTCCAAGTTCCATTAAAAGAATTGTTGTTCAAGGCAAACGCATCAGAACCTTGATTCGCCAAGATGCCTACGAAACCTAATGTAGTTGTACTAACTCCATTGAAAATACCTGGAGTAGTCAATTCTGCAGAGGTTAATAATAGGTCAAGTGGCGCAGAAACAGGGCTATTTGGATTGACATTGATGTCAAGATCCATAGCTTTTTTACAACTAGAGACTGTAATCCCCAGCGTAATTGCGCTTAATATTAAATAGGATTTT
>CAZBJP010000046.1:0-13122 GCA_964492205.1 uncultured Sediminibacterium sp. | reverse complement strand
TAAGATCGTATCTATTCGGGTAAAGGTACAAAAACCTGCCCCAAAAACCTACCCCCAATTTAGTTAGATCATTTAGCCCTTTGCGCCGTATATTTTTTGCACTTCTACTACTAATTTTTCTATTTCCAAGTCATCCCCTGTTGGATTATATGGCTGTTTTAAGCTACTCCCAAAAACAAAAGCAACTGTCTGCCAAATGCCAGCGTTCAATCCTCCTTTGTACTCTTTGATCAATTGATAGCAGTTGTTGCCAGTCTCTCTGTTAATTAATTTCATCAAAACTTTACCCTGATAAACTGATAAATTGGTCACTTTATCTGCGAAGTCTCTTTTTAATTCCTTCTCTCTAGATTTAATAATTTGTCTTCTTAATTTTTCATCTTGCACATTGGCTAGTTGAGCATTCACGGATTGTATAACTTTACTGGCTGTTCTTGCATAAGGATAGGTTACATAAACTGCATTACGTAGCCTTGTCCAATTGTTCCAGTAGTTTCTCAATGCCCTTGTTTGTACAGCTGAAACTAACACAGTTGGTAACCAAGACTGAGGTATTGTATCTCCTTCTGGCGTTATAAATGCTTCAACCCTCACTGTATCATATTGGCTAGTTTGCGCAAAAAGTTGTTTTGGCAAGCTAGTCGTCACTATCAACAAGGATATAATACAAATGATTCTCATATAATTTGATACCCTAATATACAAAAAGTAACCCTATTTTTTGAATCGATAATAGGCACCCATCATAAACCCAATGGTGGTAACGATTACCCCCAACCATAATAAATTGATCCATGGGAATTCATAGGCTTTTAAAGTAATCAAATTGGTTAAGGATTTGGATTCCTTGACTCCAATTTCTAGTATCCCCTTCTCTTGATCGATAACTTTATTAAAGCTCACTACCAAGTTTTGTGCTTTAACTGTATCTACTTTTGAAGTTAGGTTAAGTCCTTCTAATAAAATCCCTGGTGTTGCTTCGTATTTTAAGCCTTCTTTTGATACTACATTCAATTGAAGCCTTAATTCATTGACACCTGCTGGTCGATCACCTGGAGGATTCACATTTACTTTTTCTAATTTAATGTACCCATTACTGTAGAAAACAGAATCACCAACTGCTATTTGATTTGGCGTAAAGCGTGTTGTATCTTCTTCTGTATGGTCTTGGAAAGAAGTTACATAAACAAAAATATCTTTATGTAGATAATGCTTGGCAGCAGGATTCGCAGAGAAGCCTTCCATGCCTTTATTATTCTTTAAGACATCTGGATATAATTTAAAAGTCTCTCCGGTTTTCTTTTCTTTAAAACCTAATTCAAAATACCTTTTACCTAAATCGTCAAAAGTATCTCTTAAGTAAGTCACATTATACTTACCCATATCTGTTTCAATGGTCTCAAATAAAGTTAAATTCTCTCTTGGGTCTCCTACAGGATTATTTTTTTGTGTTGTATCCACTCTCAAAGGGCTTATCCCTGTGGTGTTATAGCTTAATGTTGTTTTATTCGCTGAAGAAATAAAAATACCTGTCAACACCAAACCAAAACCAATATGTCCAACTGAAGCACTTGCTGATTTTAACTTACCTTTCAACACTACGGACCAATAACTCACATTTCCTACAATCGCAAAAACTGAAGCGACTATGCCAATATAAATAGCGCCTAAGAACCCTGCTCCTTTATTGTCATAGGCCACCCCAACAAAAACAAAAATGATCGTACTTATAATTGCAGTAATGATTAAGGGCCAAATGAGTTGTTTTTTAAAATAAGCCATCGGTGTCGACTTGAATTTCAAGAACTGACCAATAGCTGTTAAGGTGCCAATTATAATCGCAACAAACACTTGTACCTGGTTATGAGCAAATTCTGGATCTTCAGGTGGCGCAATTTGTGAGCCAAAGATTTTATTGATCACTGGAGTAGAAGTCTTAAGAATAATTACCACTGCAGATAAAACCAGTACCAATGAACCAATCAACATCCAAAACTCTCTGCTATCAATTGCATCCTCTTTTGTTGGCTCCTGCATTGATTTGTAACTAAAAATATACAACCCTAAGAATGGAATCACAAAAATGAATAAGAAAAACAATAACTGCCCATTCATGCCTAAATCTGTAAATGCATGCACAGATGTATCTCCCAAAATTCCACTTCTAGTTAAAAAAGTGGAGTAAACTATTAACAAGAAACTGATCCCTATAAATAAATAAGTGGCCTTTAAACTTGCACCTGTTTTATTATAAATCATTGCAGTATGAATACCTGCAACTAATGTCAACCAAGGTACTAAAGATGCATTTTCAACAGGATCCCAAGCCCAATAGCCTCCAAAGGTCAAACTCTCATAGGCCCATGCAGCGCCCATCATAATACCTAAACCCAAAATACCAGCAGAAAAATTTGCCCATGGTAAAGCTGGCTTCACCCATTCGTGGTTTTTCTTTAACATTCCTGCTACTGCATAAGCAAAAGGAACAATGGTACTTGCGAATCCTAAAAATAAAATAGGTGGATGGATGACCATCCAATAGTTCTGTAATAAAGTATTTAAACCAGTACCGTCTTTTAATAATTGAACATAATCTGGTCTTGATAAAATTGGCCAGTTCATTTCATGTCTTAACAATATAAAAGGACTTGATCCAATTTTGTAATCAAAAACATACACTCCAATTACCATTGTAGCTAGCATCACTTGTGCAAAGCTTATCACCATCATCACCCCTGCCTCATGTACTTTTGCTTTTTTTATTAAAATCAATCCTAAAACAGCATGCCAAAAACTCCATAGCAAAAAGCTACCTTCCTGCCCTTCCCAAAAACAACTCAACAAATATTCAAAAGGTAAATTTTTGTCACTATGGGTGTAGGCATATTTATACTCAAATAAATGATTGTAGATCACATAAAATAACACAACAAAACTTCCAACCACGGTCAATGCTTCGATTATAAAAGCAGTTCTTGCTAATTTTTTCCAACTAGTTTCAATAACTAATTCTTTTGCATAAAAAGCTTTTGCAAAAGAAAATGTAGCCACTAAAGAAGCTACAAAAGATAGTATCGATAAAAAATAACCTATTTGTCCAGGTAACAAATGTTCCCCGATAAACTGAGTTGGCTGCATTTTGATGTTTTGATTAGTTGGTAATAGTTACCGGTTGTTCTTTCATTGCATTTGGATTATCCTTGTATTTGGAAGGACATTTCATCACAATAGAGCTACATTCAAATGCATCTCCCTGAACACGTCCTTTTAATACCAAACGCTCTGATTTTTCCATATCTGTTGGCATGGCATTGCGATATACCACCGCAATTTTGCCACCCAAACTGTCTTCTACATTAAATTTTAATAAATTAGGGTCTTTCACAGGATCGTACTGCACAGGGACAGTTTTGTCCATTTTTACAATCAAATTCACATATTTACCCTCTTTTTGCTTCGCAGAAGCGACTGTCTCATAGCTACTTAAATCGCCTGTATAGCTTATTAAGACTACAATAGCAGCGGCAATTAAGACTAATAAAATAAGATGTGTTTTCTTCATACCGCAAAGTTAACCAAATGGCCTTAAATTGCATCAAATTTTACGTATCTCATAAACTTCAAATATGCGCCTTTTTGATTATATCATTGTCTGCAAAAGTCCCGACTTTAAGAACGTTGACCGTATCAGCCAATTCATGTTATTGATTACCCTTATGGCGCTATCTTATGCGCTATATGCCGGCCTTTATCCCAAGCCGGCTTTATTGATTGCTATTATGACGTCGGTAGCTAGTTGGTGGATTTTTTGTGTGTACCAGAAAATAAAGGGAGGTGCTCCTTATTATCGTCTTGGTCTACTCTTTGCTTCTTGGGGGTGGTTTTTGCTTCCAAATGCACTTTTAATTGCTGGAATTTTCTTAATTGCTGCCCTTTTTGAGCGTCAAGTAAAATTCCCATATGAGATTGCCGTGGATCCAGCGGGTATATTAATCAACACATTTCCTAAAAAGTTTTACCCATGGGACCAAATTAACAACATGCTAATTAAAGACGATTATATTACAGTTGATTTTAAGAACAATAAGTTGATCCAAAAGCAGATCAATGAGCCAGTAACAGAAACGATCAAAAACGAATTCAATGCTTTTTGCGCGGAGCATTTAGCCAAAACAAATTAATTATGGCCTTAACCGAATCTCCTTACTTATTATACTCAGATGGCGAAGGAAACATCTTCGAGGACGAAACCTTGTATGTTGTTGGACGCGCTGGCTGGGATGCCTACCCTATACCCGAGGAAGACTGGATCCCTTTACCAGAAGGAGGTAGCTTATATGAATTACCTGGCAGAAGAGGTATTGGTATCGATGTGGAAACAGGCGAAATGCGACTTTGCGAAAAAGGTTGGGCTGTGGCTGCGTTTATCCCCCCAGCTCACACAGGGTTATATATTGCCGCCTATGAATCATTACCAGAAGCCCCATTATTACCCCTATTTTGTTATACTGCTGTTGGTTGGCTAGATGGAGTGAATTATGTTCCTGCTGTAAGAATTGAGCAAGATATTCGTCAAGATTGTGAAGGATATGATCAAGCAACCATTGAATTTGGTGCAGACCATTTATTAAAAACTTATAGTGAAAATAGATTGGTAAAGCATTTGATGCAAAACTGTTGCATGACATACCACTGCCCAGCTGCAAGAAATTTTGCTATGGGAAGATGGGAATGTCCGATTCCAATTTCTCCTGCTTGTAATGCAAACTGTATTGGATGCATTTCATTCCAACCGATTGAAGAAGAGATTGTGTCCAACCAAGACCGATTATCTTTTAAACCAACAGCTGCAGAAGTGGTGGAATATACCGTACCGCATTTGATGTCGGCACCCTTCCCGATTGTAAGTTTTGGTCAAGGTTGTGAAGGTGAACCTTTATTAATGTGGGAGACGATCAAAGAAGCCATTATAGAAATCAGAAAACATACCGACAAGGGCAGCATCAATATCAATTCCAATGGATCTAATCCAAAAGCGGTTGCTGAATTGGCTGCTGTGGGTTTAGACAGTTTAAGAGTGAGTACAAACTCTGCAAGACCTGAAATATATAATGCTTACTATAGACCCAACAATTATGCTTTTGAAGATATCATTGAGAGCTTAAAAGTCATGTCTGCCGCAGGCAAATGGACAAGCATCAATTATTTTGTATTCCCTGGCATGACGGATACAGTAGCAGAATATGAAGCACTCAGAAAGCTGATTAAAGAGACAGGTTTAAAAATGATTCAATGGCGTAATTTCAATATTGATCCAGACTGGTATCTTGGGAAAATTGGCGTGACCGAACCGGGCGAAATTATGGGTGTAAAACAAATGATGGATTTAATCAGGGATGAATTTCCCGATTTAAAATTCGGTTATTACAATCCACCTATTGAGCGAATAAAAGGAAATTTTAATACTGAATTTGCACACCACTAATTTAAATAAAACGTGTAGTTGATTTTGTGTAACTGAAAACTAAATTTTGAAAAGACATTATAACAAACAAGTCCAAATTGGAACGCTTTTAGCCATCATTGCCTGTGTCATTTGGTCTGGCAATTTTATTGCTTCTAGGTATGCTATTCAATTAGCTGGCCCAATAGGTTTAGCCTTTTTTAGGTGGACTATCGCGACCATCACTATGTTGCCTTTTGCACTAAATAATTTTAAAAAAGAAAAACAATTGTTCAAGAACAATATAAGTTACTTTTTTTGGATGGCACTTGTTGGCGTGGCTGTTTACAATACAATGATTTATCAAGCAGGACATTACACCACCGCAATAAATATGGCTTTGTATGGTTCCATCATACACCCAATAGTAGCTACTTTATTGGCTGCTTGGGTGATACAAGAAAAATTACATTGGAAAAGTATTGCAGGCATTATATTAGGCATCATTGGTATTATTGTTCTATTAAGTAAAGGCGACCTAAATACCTTGTTACATTTTAAATTTTCTACTGGAGATTTGTGGATGATTGGTGCAGGTTGTTGTTTTGGCACATACAATGTATTTGTTCGAAAGAAGCCAATAGGCATCTCTAATAACAGCTTTTTGCTTGTACTTTTTGCAATAGGCACTCTTTTGCTTTTACCATTTGCCATCTATGAAATGACGTATATTCAACCGGTGCATTATAGTAAGGAATTATTGATTGTTGTTTTATACATAGGAATTGGCAATTCAACCATTGCCTACTTATTATGGAATATGGCCATCCATCGACTTGGTGCTGCTAAAACAGCTTTATTTGGCACATTGATTCCCTTCTTAAGTTCTATTGAAGCTTTATTTATATTAAACGAACAGTTTACTATTTTTCAAATTATTAGTGGTGTTATTATTATTTCGGGAATTGTCATTAACACCTGGCCATCAAAAATTAAACATGGAAATTAGTACCATCATCCTACTTTGTATCATTGCCTTTTTAGCAGGATATGTAGATGCTGTTGTTGGTGGAGGGGGATTAATTCAGGTACCCGCTGGCTTAATTCTCATGCCTAGTCAAGCAGTATCCACTGTGATTGGCACACTAAAAGTGCCTTCTTTTTTTGGTACTTGTTTTGCCACTTACCAATATTTGCAAAGAGTTAAAATACCATTGCTTCGCATTGTATTATTTACAAGTATCGCTTTTGCCGCCGCATTTTCTGGATCACTATTACTCACTAGAATGAGTAATCAATTTATGAAACCTGTCATCTTTTTTGTGCTACTTGTCATGGCTATCTATACTTTTACGAAGAAGGATTTTGGACAAATGACACAAAAAGATCAAATTAAATTTCCTCTAATCAAAGGCATTTTAATCTGTTTAATTATTGGCTTTTATGACGGCTTTATTGGACCAGGTGGGGGAAGTTTATTTGTATTAGCTTTTATTACCATTTTAGGATATGATTTCTTAAATGCTAGTGCCCATGCAAAAATTGTGAACTTATCTACCAACCTTGGTTCTTTAATTTTATTTATTGGAAAAGGTATCATACTATGGCCTGTGGCTATTCCCATGTCTATATGTAATGCTGCTGGAGGTATATTTGGTTCAAGGATGGCGTTAAAAAAAGGGAACCAATTTATTCGTAAAATTTTCTTAATTGTGATAGTAGCCACCTTGTTAAGATTGGGCTATGACGTTTTTTTCCATTAATTTTAAACTATGCAATTAAGTTTTGAAAAAGAAAAAAATATTAAAGCGGGTGTCTATACTGGACTAATATGTATTGCACTTTCTTTGGTCTTTTTTGTTTTAAAATGGCAAGAACCCGCTCCAACAGTCATCCCTCCTCTTCCTGAATATATGGAGGTCAACTTAGGCAATAGCAGTACAGGAGCTGGTGAGATACCTCCTATGAGCAAAGCCACACCTGCACCTGAGCAAGGCAGTACTTCAACGACCAAAGCCGCTGCAAATGCTACTTCAAAAATAAATACAGTCGCTGGTGATGATAATGATGAAGCGATACATTCAGGCACAAAAAAATCAACTACAAAAAATAATCCCCTTCCATTGCCTGCAAAACCAAAAGCATTGATGGGCAAATACGCAGGCGGAAATGGCACTGGTGGCAATAACCAAGACAGCTACAACAATATAAAAGACCAAGGTATTGCAGGTGGACAAGGAGACCAAGGGGTTGCAAATGGATCCATCAATGGCAAAGCTTATACAGGTAATGGTGGTCCTTTTGTAACGAAAGGAGACCGCCGGGTAACTAAAACTTACTCCTTCAATGGCGACGTACCACCTGCAACAATCTATGCCGAGATTGAAGTCAATCCAAGTGGCGTAGGAAGATTCATACAAATTACAAGAGGCTCCTCATCGAACGACCCTAAATATAAAAGAGCTATTATTGACTACCTTACGAAGATTAGTTTTAATACAGCTGACCATAGTTCAACAGTGACGGTGAAATTTAAATTCGACGTACAATAAGCCATTCTACTAGTATGAGCTATCAAAAAACGATTGATTATTTATATACTAGACTTCCTATGTTTAGTCGGATTGGTGCAGCAGCCATCAAGCCAAATTTAAACAATACCATAGCTATATGTAATTTTTTAGGCCATCCCGAGAAAAAGTTTAAAACCATACATGTTGCAGGCACCAATGGCAAAGGCTCTACTAGTCATATGCTTGCTTCTATTTTTCAAGAAGCTGGATATAAAACAGGTTTATACACATCGCCACATTTATATGATTTTAGGGAACGCATTAAAGTCAATGGAGAAATGTGTAGTAAAGAATTTGTAATTGATTTTACCAATCACATTAAACCATTTGTTGAAAATATTGAACCTTCTTTTTTTGAAATCACTGTAGGCATGGCGTTTGATTATTTTGCAAAAGAGAAAGTGGATATTGCGATTATTGAAACTGGCCTAGGTGGTAGATTAGACAGTACCAATGTCATTGAACCTGAATTATCCATCATTACGAATATTGGATTTGACCATATGGCATTATTGGGCAATACCCTTGAAGCCATTGCGTCTGAAAAAGCAGGCATTATTAAAAAAAATACGCCTGTAGTCATTGGTGAGGCTAAAGATCAAATCAAGAATGTATTTCTTGATAAAGCAACCAAAGAAAATGCACCTATTTATTTTGCAGAAAATTTTGTCCAATTTAAATCCTTTCAAAACAATTGGAATTCGGCATTATTCGAATTTACACAACCTCTAATTCATTTATTGGATGCCCCAATTTTTGCAAAAAATTTCACCATTGAGTGTGACCTTCCAGGAAAATACCAAGCTAAAAATTTGAAGGGTGTATTAGTCGCTGCACAATTACTATCCACTATGGGCTGGAAATTTACCGCCAATAAAGTCATGAAAGCTTTGTTAAACGTTCAAAAAAATACAGGATTAATGGGTAGATGGGAATGTATCCAAAGCAATCCAAAAGTCATACTAGATGTAGCACACAATGAACACGGCATTATGGCTTTATTAGATCAACTTTCCACTTTGCATTACCAGCAATTGCATATTGTTACTGGCATGGTTAAAGATAAAGACATACAAGCAGTTTTAAAATTATTGCCGAGCACTGCCAATTATTATTTTACTCAATCACATATACCAAGAGCCTTACCAGTAAATGAATTAGCAGAACAAGCCAATGAAATGGGTTTGAAGGGTGATTCATTTGAAGATGTGAATATCGCTTTAGCAGAAGCAATAAGAAATGCCAACCACAATGACTTAATCCTTGTGATTGGCAGCGTATTTTTAGTGGCCGAAGTAGATAGAGCTAAATTCGAATAACCTTACCAACCCTTATTTGCTCTTAATGTAGTAATATGTGCCACATGATGTTTACCATGCCATGCATACACAGCAAATAAATCCCAAAGACTAACTTCTGCGTTGCGACCTGGATGAAATATTTTTCTTTGCCATTGTTCCTCTGTTAAACTCGCCAACAAATTAGCCCACCTTTCATGCAATGCATGTAATAAAGTCATTGAATAATTGATAGGTGTATCCAATGCATCTGCCATCGATACCCATTTGTTTTCATCATAGGCTTTAATAGTAGGTACTTCTTCTGTAAGTCCTAATTTAAACCTTGCAAATGCATTCATATGGCTGTCTGCTATATGATGTACCAATTGTTGTACTGTCCAACCGCCTTCTCTATATGGTGTTTCTAATTGCGCTTTATCTAAGTTTAATACCGCCATTTCTACATCTGTAGGCAAATGTCTTAATTCATTAATCCATGCTTTTTTAGTGGCTTCTGAATAAGGCTTTACTTCGTATTTTCCAATTGGATACCTAGGGTCTGTTGTCATAATATTAGTTTTATGCTTCTCTTAATTGTTTTCCAGTCAAATGAATAAATACATCTTCTAAATTCGCTTTCTTTAATTCTTTTACTTTCTCAAATCCAGTCTCTACCAATTCATCAATCAACTGATTCGGTGAATTAATGCCAATAATTTTTCCACTATCAATGATCGCTACCCTATCACATAACACTTCAGCTTCGTCCATATAATGAGTGGTAATAATTACTGTGGTTCCATTATTTCTTATTTCTAATATCAAATCCCAAAGATTACGTCTAGCTTGAGGATCAAGCCCTGTTGTGGGCTCGTCTAAAAAGATTATCTTAGGTCGATTGATTAATGTTGTCGCTATTGAAAATCTTTGTTTCTGCCCACCACTCAATTCTTTGAATTTAGCTTTTGCTTTATCTTCTAAATTCACTTTAGCCAATAATTCCATAGGATCTATTTCCATTTGATATAAGCCAACGAATAAACGAATCAATTCGGTTAAATTCAAATTAGGATAAAATCCAGCAGTTTGCAATTGCACTCCGATGATTTTTTTGATCGCTTCTGGATGGGTATCTAAGTCCATGCCATCCACTATCACCGTTCCTCCAGATTTTTGTCTTAGGGTTTCAATGATTTCCAATGTAGTTGATTTACCTGCTCCATTGGGTCCTAATAAACCAAAAATTTCACCCTTATATACTTCAAAACTAATGCCCTTAACAGCCTCAAAATTTCCATAGGAGTTAGTTAGATCCTTTACATGTATTATCGTTTCATTCATTGTACCTGGTGTTGAAGTGTTCTTTAGCAAAAATAACCTAACTAACTTATATTTGCCCTATCTAAATTAACAACATGAAGGTAGGCATATTAGGTGGAGGGCAACTAGGCAGAATGCTTTTACAGGCAGCAGCAAATTACGATCTTACAACCTATGTGTTAGAAAAAGACCCCAATTGTCCTGCTGCACATTTATGCCATCAATTTATTGTGGGCGATATTTTAGATTACGACACGGTATATCAATTTGGCAAACAATTAGACGCATTAACCATAGAGATTGAAGCAGTCAATGTAGATGCATTAACACAATTAGAAAAAGAAGGTGTTAAAATATACCCAACTCCTTCTGCTATTCGAACAATCAAGAATAAGATAACACAAAAGCAATTTTATGCCAACAACGAAATTCCAAGTTCCAATTTCGTGATCACCGATGCTGCAGAGGCGATACACAAACATATTTCATTTCTACCAGCTGTACACAAATTAGCAGAAGGTGGTTATGACGGAAAAGGCGTACAAATAATTGAAGACGAAAAGGCCATTGCACTTGGATTTAATGCACCTGCAGTCTTAGAAGAAAAAGTGAAGATAGTTAAAGAATTGGCTATAATTGTTGGCATGGATGCACAAGGTGAAACAGTGATCTATCCACCTGCTGAAATGATATTTGATCCTGTCTATAATTTATTAGACTACCAATTAAGTCCTGCAAAAATTGAAGAGAAACAACTTTGGAAAGCAGAAGCGATTGCTAGAAAAGTAGTACAATCATTAAAGAGCCCTGGACTTTTTGCCATTGAATTATTTGTAGATGATAAAGGAGATATTCTTGTCAATGAAACTGCACCAAGGGTGCACAATAGCGGACACCATACTATTGAAGCAAATTACAGTAGTCAATACGATATGTTGTTAAGGATTATCTTAAACTATCCATTGGGCAACCCTGCTCCCATTTTACCAAGTGCCATTGTTAATTTAATTGGTGCTGAAGGTTATACAGGAGAGGTAGCTTATGAAGGACTTGAAGAAGTCATGAAAATGGAAAATGTATTTGTACATATATATGGCAAAACAACTACAAAGCCTGGACGAAAAATGGGACATGTGACCATCATTAGTAATGATTATCTAGACCTTACACATAAAGCAAATAAAATAAAACACACCCTCAAGGTAATTAGCAAATAATGCAACCAGCTATTCGCTATCAGCAACCATTGCAGGCTTGGATTTGGAGGCTATTACTTTTTTCTTTTCTGTAAGACTTCTAAAATAGCCTATTCCAATCATGCTTTTCATCTGTAAACCAGGAGACTTTTTGAGTGGCCCAAATATGCGAATTTTATCATCATAGATTAGATCTAAACTATAAGTAGCTGAAAAATTTTTATTAATCCTAAAAGTAAAAAGATTAGTCATATAAAAATTAATATTCTCAGGCTTATCATAATAATTAGAGAAAAAATCTGCACGACCTTTATAATTGATATTCGTCGCAATCACTTTATTATAATTCACTGTGACAAATAAACCAGTTTCTCGTTTTACCATCTTCCCTGTGTCTACACCATATTTGCCTAAGTTGGCTAATTTTTCATTTAAGACCAATGTCGTTCTTGAAGTAAGTGGAGAAAAGAAAATAGAAAAACTATTATCTGGTTTATAATCCAACCCCGCAGAAACAATCATATAGGCAGGCGCAAAA
The DNA here is from genome assembly GCA_964492205.1 of uncultured Sediminibacterium sp. GTDB lineage: Bacteria > Bacteroidota > Bacteroidia > Chitinophagales > Chitinophagaceae > Sediminibacterium. Next base: position 772 of record CAZBJP010000046.1, on the reverse strand, counting down.
AAGGAGGAAGTAAAAGTAGCATTATTACCACTAAAACTATAGCCATCAAAAAGCTGGGAACGAAAATTAAATAAACCAGACAAATACCATTTACCAGTGGTGTCTATTTTATAACCATACTTACTTAACAGATCTAAACGATCGTCATTTTTTCTTCCACCTTGAGAAGTGGACTGTACAAAACCAAGATTAACATCCACATTGTTATCCCAACTCTGACGGTCTTTTTTATAAAAAGCGAAATAATTAAAATAACTATTGATCGCCATATTGAAATTATCCCCACCTGCGGCCCAATTACTCAAGGAACTCTGTGCTACGTTTAAATTGTATAATCCACCTTGTTTCCAATTCCAATTGGTTGTGTCCGTATCCTTTTTAATATTTCTTGAAGTCTCTGATCTTAATTTAGCAACCACTAGATCCTGTGTAAAAGCTAAATTGGTTATCAAAACCATCACAAAAAAAACCAATCCTTTCAGCATGTACAATTTTTCATAAATATACAACCCTGCAATAATCGATTGATTATAAGGCAAATATAAAATTTATTATTATATATTAGGTAGAATTCAATCATTTGTATATCAGCCGTTTAGGAATTAAGGCTGACAAGTTGACACATAATATTTTTTTGACTAAGTTTGCACTTTAAAACAAGTGCATGGAATCCAACATATTGATCGATAAAACCCAAGATGAATCTAGACAAGGTGAAACCTATGCTAGCCAATCTACTGCGGGTGTCTTCGAAAAGCACTTTTATATTGAA
>CAZBJP010000045.1:0-13504 GCA_964492205.1 uncultured Sediminibacterium sp. | reverse complement strand
ACTTGGTTTGGGACCAAGGGGTCGCAGGTTCGAATCCTGTCTTCCCGACAAAAAAAGTCAGTAGCAATACTGGCTTTTTTTATGCCCCTACTTCAACAGGCCTCATTGCGTAGCAATGATACGAGTTGGAAATAATTTGCAAACACAAGCTAGCTTGATGTTTGACAAATTATATTCCACTCGTTGCCTTCGGCAAGGCCTGTCGAAGTAAATCAAAAAAAAATAGATGTCGGGAAGACAGTACTCGAACCACTACTGACACATTTTGTACACCCCATTTGGATCAGCGAACGAAGTGAGCTAATCCAAATGTTATAGCGGCGGCAATCCTACTGCCTATAAAAACAACACTTGCTATGCTACTTTCAATTTTTTGATAGCGCTAAATGTAGTTTTCTTTAAAAGTAATTCTTGTTCAATATCATAATCATCCTGTAGTCCTAACCAAAACCTAGGACTGTTACCAAAGTAGCTAGCCAGTCTTAAAGCTGTATCTGCAGTAATGCGTCTATTCCCATTAATAATTTCAGAAGTACGTGTTTGAGGTATTCCAATGTCTTTTGATAGCCTATATGCCGTTACTCCAAAGGGAATTAGAAACTCTTCGTAAAGAACTTCGCCAGGATGAATATTTTTTAACTTTTTCATTGATTGATTTTAATGATAGTCTATAATTTTAACTTGTTCAGCGTTATTGTTATTCCATTGAAATTGAATTCTCCATTGGTTATTAATTCTGATTGAATAAAAATTCATTCTTTTCCCTTTTAGCTTTTCAAGCATATTAGAAGGGGTAATATTAAGTCGTTTAGGTCTTGTGAACTATTTAACATTCTTAATTTACGCCTACTAATTACTTGTATTTCATTCGGGAGTTTACTTGATCTTTCCCCATACCATATTTTCTTTGTTTCCTTGTCACCAAAGTTTATAATCATAATAACGCATTACGTTACTTACGCTAAAGGTAAGTATTTTTTATTAATATATTTCACTTAATTATTAAATATACATTACTAGTGGAGTATTTTCTTTTTCGGTAAATACGGTTGTTTAAGGGCGATTATAATCAATATATCCCCTTTATAAATCCCCAGCGACTATTTCTTTTGTACTTAATTGTATTGCGCTATGGGTGGATGCATCAGCAGCATTATAAAACTTAATTTTTCCAAGTTTTGTAGCATCTTGTGTTGTGCCATTAAAAATTAATCTACCATAAGTTCCAGCACTTCCAGGTGCTGCATAAGTTCCTTCCCATCCATATATGGTTAATACTTTCCCCGTTGATAGATAATCTATATCAACTGTATTAGCTGTTAAAGTATTAGTCTTACTGTTAGAAAAGTTAATTGAAGCATTCTGAAATGTTGACAAATAGGCTACTGTTTGGCTAAATCCTCCCATATTAATTGTTCCACCACTTAATCTTAATTCTGCTGCAACAGGCAAGCAATTATCTATTCCTAATTGAAGTGTACCTTCAAGTAGTGCAGTCCTGCCATTATAAGTATTTACACGACCAAGAACAAGTGTGCCAAGTCCTTCTTTCACTAAAATGCCACCTGTAATTATCCCATTAGTCATTCCATCATTTATACCTCCGCCAGTTGTTGCAATTGTGTTTCCGTTTTTAATGTAAATATAACCGTTGTTGCCTTGGTTTAAATAGCCAGAGGAAGCATCAATAGTTGCACTACTTGTTAGGCCTTTACCAGCAGTAATCCTAATAGTTCCGCCATTACTTGTTGTGTAAGCAGTTGGAGAAGATCCACCATTTCTTCCGCCAAAAGAATTAATAGTGATACTTGAAATTTTAATATTTTCCCCAGCAGTAATACTAATAGAGCCTCCATTACTTTTTACTAGCGTTGTTCCAGCACCTGCGCCTGTACCTTCAGTAGTTATTGCGTTAAATATATTAATATTAGTTCCTGCTTTGAAATCTATGTGGTTGCCTGAATAATCTAAATTCCAAATGCCACAACGTAAATTAATTTTTCCATAGGAGGTTAAGCTTCCACCTGCTTCAATTTTAAAAGTATAGGAGCTGGCATAATTATTTATTCCATTAATATCATTGTTTATAAATACATTCCCCAATTGTGTTCCAGGACTAGAACCTACAATGATTCCATTATTTGTTAATCCATTTTCGCCAATTGCTCTAAGTGCCCCATTCTTATTAATAAAATTTGAACCTGTAAAAGCGTATGCTCCATTTTTTGTAATGTTTTTTACACCATCAATATTATCTGTCTTAATGGTGACATTACCTGCAGTGAATCCACTTCCGGTGATTCTTTTTTCAATATCAGTGGTTATAATATTCGCATCGTCTGTATAAGGCGAAAACGTGTACGTTATGACACTTCCCACAGAACTGCTTGTCCACTTACCACCAAAAGTAGGCGAGGAGCTAATGCTAATATTGCTTTTTCTTGTAGGGAATAATTTACTGTCTACATCAGGTACAATTTCACCTGTGCTAAGTTGTTTTGTGTAAAATTGGTTATTATAAGTGTCAGTAAATCGAATTTGATCTAAAAACTCTTTGGAAATTATTTCTGAGTTGCCAATTTTAATTACACCCATTGAACCTGTCGTACCGTCGTAATTGCCTTGCCAACCTTTGATCATTAATTTCTTTAAATTAACCGCACTTGCTCTTGTAAAGAATAAAGTGTGTACTGAATTAGCTAAATCAATTATAGAATTATTTTGTACAGAAATATAATTAAAATTTTGAGTAAAGCCCAATGTTTTCAATGTGCCTCCATTAAAAATAATGGGACTATTTAGCATTGCATTTTCAATGTTTAATTCAATTGTTCCATTTGTTATTGTAGTAAAACCAGTATAACTATTTTGGGCATTAAGTATAAGTTTGCCTAACCCGTCGTAAGTGATATAGCCAGAGCCAATAATTCCATTCACTGATATGTTGCCATTACCACCAAACAAAAGATATTGAGCAGTGGTAGATCCGTTAATGGTATTAGGTAATATTAAGGTTCCAGCATCTGAATTGATTCTTGCAGATGTAGTATATTCAATCGGTCCTGTCCAACTATTTGTTCCACTAATACTTCTTAGCCCCCCTGAATTGTTTAATCCAGATGCAGAAAGGTTCAATGGAATTGAATTGATGGTCATTCCTCCATCTATTTCAACAGAGCCAGTTGAATAGATGGTTACTTTCGACGTCGATCCAAATACTTTTTCATGTTGGGCTTTAATAATTCCTGCTGCAATCATAGTATAACCAGAATAAAAATTTTCTTGTCGTAAGACTAGCGTACAATTACCATATTTTTGAAGGTTACTTGTGCCTATATTAATTGTACCTGCCAAATTTATAGTACCACTAGTTCCTGTAAATTGTAAATTATTCGTAATCCCGTTTATGTTATTAATTAACAATGTTCCAGCATCATTAGCAATGATAGAACTTCCATTTAAATCAATAGCACTTATCCATGAATTGTCGCCGCTAATATTTTTTAGACTTGTATAGTCGCTTAAATAAGAACCAGATCCCCCTATAATTTTAAGTGTGGTAGATTCTATATTAATTGGAGCACTTGTAGATTCTAGTTCTAATATGGTGCCAATAGCATTTAATGTTAGCATACTACTTGTGCCTAATGCACCATCATTTTGTATATTTAGAATACCACCATTCACTAAAGTTGTTCCTCTATAATTACTGTTGCCTGACAGGATCAATTTACCAGTACCCTCTTTTTTAATATTTACTACTGCTGCGGTTTCATTAAATGCGCCTGAAAATATAGTACTTGTATTAGCAGACCCTGTTGTAAATGTTAAAGTTCCTGTTGTGCTACTAATTACATTACCTGCTCCTTGTAGGGATGCAATGGTAAAATCCTTTCCGTTGATATCTAAAATTCCACCTGCGTCAATAGTTAATGTATTTGTAACTGGGATGGTGTTGAGTGTGATTATCTTTAGTGTTCCATTATTTATATTGCTACTATATAAAATGGTATTTGCTGATTTAATGGCAAATACACCTGCGCCCTTTTTATAAAAACTACTACAATAAAATACCCCTGCAGTTTGACCGTTGTTATCTCCACTAATGGTATGTGTGGCATAACCTGAGTTAATTGTAATTGAACCCGAAGAACCACCATAGGGGAAACTTGTAATATCATTTGAAATACTAACACCGCCTAATCCTGTAATGCTAATATTCCCACCATTGCTATATTCATAAGCCGCTTGAGAACCTGAATTATAGCTTCCATCTGCATTGATAGTATTTGTAATTTTTACAAATCCATTAGCATTGATGGTGATATCTCCACTAGAACTATAGAGCGTTGTATTGTCTCTAAAAGCACTAGTAGGTGTGAGGTTTATTCTTCCAATCAGTGAAATGTTACCACCTGCGGTTAAAATTAAATTATTACAATTTGCATTGAGTGCTGAATTTGAAGCAGACATTTCAAATGATCCATTTAAAAACATATCACCAGCTGCTATCATTTGTAATGTATACCTTGTTGTGGTTCTATTGCTTGTTCTAATTTCAGAACTCATTGTTATTTTCCCGTTTTCTGTCCCATTTGGGTTGCTTGTATTGATTACAACATTTCCAATTGTAAATCCTGTAGCTCCAGCAAGTCTATTAACAATATCTGAATTATTAAGTATAGCGTTGTCTGTACTTGGATAAAATTCATGCGTAACTACTGCTCCAATTGTTGTAGAGATCCAAGTACCTCCACTCGTCGGATTTGTGCTAATGGTTATATTGCTATTTTGAGCAATAACGTTTAGCCCAATTAATTGGAAAAATATGATTAAGCTTTTTAGAAGTATATTTTGTACGCTCATTTTATTTAAACTAATCCTTAATAGTAATAATCAAATTGTATCCTATCATTGGCTGTTAAGTAGTACGCACCATTATTAGTAGCGTTATAAGTAATGGTTGTACCAGTTATACTGTATGCTGAATTACTTATTCTAACGCCATTTATGTACATTTTAATTTTACTATTAGCAGAAGGAGTTTGGGATAAAGTAAAGGTTATTTGAGAGGACGTTGCTGAAAATTCATCTGCTATCTCTCTAATGACTGTAACAGCTGGTGTGCTTGAAACCCATGTTGTTCCATTAGACGTTAAGACATTGCCATTACTACTAGGAACAACTGTTGAAATTGTACTAGTCCCATTTCCTACCAATACTCCATTGGCTGCTAAAGTACTAGCACCCGTGCCTCCTTTAGCGACTGAAATAATTGATGCATTCCATGTTCCCGTGGAAATAGTACCTAATGTTGTAATTGATGCAGATCCAATAGAAGGAGCTGCTCCAATTGTATTATAAGAGATTGTTTTAGCTGCTGACCCATTAAAAGTAGTACCCGTTAAATCTCCTGTACCAGTATTGTTAAAAGATAGGGCATTGACTGTATTGGTTGAGAAACTAATATTTGAAGCACCATCAAAATTCACCCCGTTAATAGTGACAGGAGTTGCAAGTTTTGTTGCAGTTGAAGCATTGCCAGATAAGTTACCAATGATATTTCCTGCAACATTTCCCGTTAAATCTCCAATGAATCTGTTTGAAGTAACAGTGGTTAAACCGGAAAGGGTATTGGTAGTGGTTCCTAATGCAATATTGGTTGATCCAATCGTTATAGCACTATTGGCTAATTTATTATTCGAAATAGCAGTGCCACTCCAAATGCCTGTTTGAATAGTTCCTAATGTCGTTAATGAACTTGATCCCACTAATGGGGATGCATCAATAGTGATATTTGAAGAGCCATCAAAACTAACTCCGTTAATAGTGACAGGTGTAGCAATTTTAGTGGCTGTTCCTGAATTGCCTGCAATATTACCAGTGATTTTAGCTCCAGACAATCCAATGATTTTCGCATCAGTGATACTACCATCTAGGATGGTTACACCTGCTATCTCCGTATCTACATAATCTTTCACTGCTTTTGCAGATGGATATTTTGTATCAGTTCCTCCGTCAACTATTATATCAATTGTTTTATTACTAATATTTTCTTTTAAAGCTAAATTTATATTAACATCTGTATTATTTGCTTTTAAACTTATTGAGCTATTTATTTCAGCAGTATTCGCTTTTAAAGCCAACTGATTGTAAATCGCAGTACTATCAAAAGTTTTAGAATTTAATTGTGTAGGAGTAACATATTGCGTCAAGCTATCAGCTAGGTTGAGCTTGGCATCTAACGCGGCATTGATTGTTTCTGCAGTTAAAGAAGTGATATTTGTTGCAATCAATTCATTGACCATCCTCGCATAAGGTGCAAGCATCGTCGTTGTATCTTCTACTGATAATTTTGTTTTAACCTGATTTGCAATCTCATTAACATTCACTGCTTTGGCATAAATAGACAACATTTTTGTTGTATCTGCAATGCTTAATTTACTGTCCAAAGCACCCGATGATCCAGCGTATAATGCGTAGGGTACAGTTCCAAATGGAGAAGTTCCTAGGTCAATCCAATCTTTTGTATAATCCCAATTTGCAACGGGTGCCATTGGTGTGATAGCGATCTTAAGATTTAAATAATAAGGCCCTTTTGCCCACTCAATTTTATCTAAACTTGCTACGGTACCTCCAATTCTTGTTCCTTGCCCTACACTGATACTAAATACCCCTGATCCATCCGTGGTGGTTTGATGTTCCTCAATCAATACTTTTATGCCAGTAGCAGTTGATTGTACAATACTTGATTGCACAAAAATCTTTCTGTCTTTTGCAGGATTGGTATACTGATCTCTCGCAATCGCTTGAAAAAAAATTCCTGTACCTGTTGATTGTGCAAATAAATTAGAACATGACAATGTTATAATTATGAGTAATGTTGAATAAAGAATTTTTATGCTAAGAACTTTAATCATTTATGCTAATTTTAGTGCGCTTTTATAAATTTAATAGCATCAAATGTATTCGTGGATTCAAGTCTGATTATGAATGTTCCTAATGGTAGCATACTTATGTCTAATGTAGTTCCTTGTAATAACTCGTATCCAATAATTTTTTTTGTACTTATTAAGTAACCTTCCGGACTCCAAATACACAGTGTAAAAAAATCATTATTTTTTATATCAATAAATTTATTCTTATTATCAACTGATATTTTTGTGTAATTAGATGCTGGGTTTGGATATAATTTAACACCTAAACTATTTAAACTAAGTGTTACTTTACAGTCAATAGAAAATTGACCATTACCCCTGATCCCATTAAAAACTGCTATTCCATTTTGAACATCAATACATGTTGTATTACTTGTAAATTGTACTGCCGTGCTAATATTAGAGGTGTTCTCAAAGTTGTTTATACTACTCATTATAAATGCTGTAGTAGTAGGAGTTGTTTCAGGAAATTGAGAAAATAAGTATCTTGGTGAAAATAGCACAAGTAAAAAAATCCAATAAAGTGCCAATTTGATTATTAGTTTTTTCATTTTGTACTATAGTATAATTTTGTAATTTTTCCTTGGCTAATATAACTTAGTACTAAATACTTCGAACCAATAGATTCTATATTATATATGTATTCGATTGGGTTGAGTTGCTTAGTACTCGCTTGGACATGGATTTGTAATTTGTTATCTATTTTTTCAATAGTGTATGATCCTGTTAAGCCATCTGAATCATATGTATTTTTGTCTTTTAAAAAATTTATAAAGTAAGTGGGTTGACCTATATATGTTTTTGTTATATTTTCTAATTTTGCATAATCAAGATACCATGTTTTGTCACCTAACATTTGGTATGAAAGTTTTAATTCATTATTACTGATATCTTTTTTGCAGGACACCATATAAATTGATATTATTAAAATAATATACTTTGATAAATGGTAATAATTTTTCATATTATTTCTAAAATAGGTCACTTGCTTTAATTATAAATCCCAAGTCAAATCGATTTAGTTTTACTTGAATTGGTGTTTTGGTAATAGAGGTTAATCCTTGTTGATAATGGATAAATAGAGTATAAAAATCTTGATTATTGAACTCTAGTCCAATGTCTCCACTTATAAATATTTTATTATAATTATTATTTATACTGTTTTCAATATTTACTTTCGATAGTCTATAATCTATGCTTGGACCTATAATAAAATTTAATTTATACTTTTCGTCATTAAATATTGGAATAAGCTTTTTATAATGTGGTGCAATTTTTATAGTAACAAATTGTTCTTCTGCTTTGAAATTTGAAAATTTTCCAATAATTGGATCTATATTAATATTGTCCTTGTAAAATGTTCCGGTAGAAAATTTATTCAAAGTAAATAAGAGGGAATATGGTGTTTTGTATTTATATAATCCATCTATTCTTATTCCACCATAATAACCAGGTTTTGAGACATTTTTATTTATATCGTTTAATAAATAATTAAATGGAGAACTATAGCTATTTGTTGAAATAATTTGTTTTGAAAAATTTATTCCACTTATAACTGATATATCGTTTTCTTTAAAATTCTTGAAGACTTTATTAAAACCAGATTTTAAAAATTTGGTTAATTTATTTTCAACTGGATTTAAATATATAAGGTCTAACTCTCTTTTATTTTTGTTTTGACTGTTTCCAACGAAACAGATAGTCATATTAATAAATAATAGTATAATAAAAAGTAATCTATTCATTTTCGTATAGGTCAATTTCATTGAGAAAATTTGACATCACGAAAGTCCTCTAATTAACCCTCATTTTAAATAGGGCACATGCCTCAAATATGTATTTTGCAGGCTATTCTTGTTTAATATTTGCAATAGCCCACTTAAGTAGGCTGTTATTATCGTTAGGAAGATTTAATTTCTTTATGATGTTATATCTATGATTTCTTACTGTCTTTTCAGTCACAAACAACATTTCTGCTATTTCTTTACTTTTCTTTTGTTTTGATATTAGGTCGATTATTTTATACTCCGCCATACTCAAATTCTGCAAAATGCTATTATTTTTAATTTTTTTCTCAATATAGTTAAAAGCAATTTTTACAGTAACTTTAATTTGTTCTTCATTCCACGGCTTAACTATATAATTTAGTGGACTAGTATTTCCAGCTTCATCTAATATTTGCTTATTACTGAATGCCGTTACATAGATAATCTCAAGTTTAGGCAAGATTTCGTATACATCTTTTACGAAATCTATTCCTGACATGCCATTTCCTAAATTAATATCACATATACCTAAATTTGGTTTGAATGATTTAGCAATTTCAATGGCTGTCATGTAATCATGCGCAATGGTAACATCATATCCAATTGAGGAAAGTAGTTCTTTTAAATCAATTGCAACTACTTGGTCATCTTCTAATATTAATATTTTATTATTGGTCATATTTTACATTTTTAATTATATATTAAATTCAATAGTATATTTTACGCCGTTATTTAAATTACGATTTAATTTTGCCTTTAGTTGACTGCACATAATTTCAACTAATTTCAAGCCAAGGCTATCTTCTTTTACATCATCCATTGAAAATCCAATACCATCATCACTAATTTCTAGAATAATTAAATCATTTATTTTTGCTAAAGTGATTTCAATTTTCGAACCTTTTTCATTATTGAATGCGTACTTATATGAGTTTGAAATTATTTCATTAATTATTAAACCTATTGAAATTATTATATCTATATGCAATTGAATAGATGTGTCAATATTTATTATTTTCTCAATATTTTTATCCTCTTGTTTATAAATTGCTTTCAAGTGATTTGCTAATGTTTCAATATATTTTAGCGCCTCTACTGATTCAAAATTTCCAGAATTATACAGGTTTTCATGAACTAAGGCCATTGTTTGAATCCTATTTTGCACAGTCGACAGATTACTTTTAATTTCTAAATTTTCGTTTCTTCTTTTTTGAAGATTTAGCAAACTATACATTAATTGAAGGTTGTTCTTTACTCTATGGTGTAATTCTTTTAATAGTAAATCATTATGTAAAATATGTTCTTGATTCTTTTTTATATTTTCTTCTAGTAATTCATTTTTTGATGTAAGACTTTTTTTGTTTTTATTATTTTGGTAAATAACATAGGTAAGAAACAGTGCAATCAGTATTAATAGTGATAGTATAAGTAATAAGTTTACTATTTTTATATTTTTACTTTTATTTTCTGATTCATTTTTAATTAACTCTAACCTTCTTTTTTGAATTTCCAATTGCCCAAGTAAAAAGATTGATTGATTTTGTTGAACTCCTTTGGTTATTTTGTCCTTGAATTGCGAATACAAAAATAAATATTTGTAAGCTGAATCATATTTTTTTATTTTATTATAATATTCTTGAGATGCTGAGTAGTAGCTTCTTGTTACATCTTCTGCATCTAGTGTGTTTATTTTATTTTTTACAATATTGCTGTATAATTTGTAATTTTTTAAATCTTTTAAATTTAAGTAACAGAGACTTAAATAAATCATACTTAATGTATTGCTTTCAATATCTATTTTGCCATAATCTACAGCATATTTTAATTTTGGAATTGCAATAAGGTACTTTTTTTCATACATGTAACATTTGCCTAAAAAGCCAGTATATAATGCCTTCCAGTTTTGTAAAATTTCATTTTTGTATAAAAATTTTACAGACTCATCATTTAATGCTTTATCAATATTGGCTAGTCCTATTTCTGCATATTTTTTAGCACTGTCAATGTTATTCTTTGCAAAATATAACCTGCTTAAATTATTATAATAATTTGGTTTAATTATTTTTTTATTCCCATTATAATATTGTTTTTCTTCAAACAATATAAAGTCTTCTAGTGCAGCATCTTTTAATCCGCAAGCCTTATAAATTTTCCAGTAATTTTTGAGTAATTTATTTTGAATTAATTCTTTTCTAATTTGAATTGCATTTGATATTTCATTTTTGGATTTGTAACATTGTTCAAGATTTATCAGTAATATTTTATATTCATTTTTAGAGATTCTTTTTTTCTCTGAATATGCAAATTTTAATATTTCTAAGGCTTTTTCGTATTGTGATAAATCAATTAAAATGCTAGAATAGTAAATTCCAATTCTAGCATTTTGGGAATTATTATTATTTTTCTGATATTGTTTTTCAAATAAATCCCCCCAGACTTTAATTGGCAAAATAATATATGGCATAAATTTGTCATCATCTTGTTCAATTTTTGACCATATATTAATTAGTTGTTCTGAGATTTGCGTACTATTTTCATTGCTAATGTCTAGTCCTAATTTTAATATTTTATCTTGTATTTCCTTGCTATATATTTCGCTTTTAGCATTTGTTGCTATAAGTAATGTGAAGATGATACATAGTATTAGTTTCATTATTTATTCTTTTAAATAATTTCATATTATGTAATTATTATTTTTAATTACATTTTTTCTGAAAATATTTTTAATTATCATACTGTATTCATACTTTCTAGAAATTAAATGTATCTTATTTGCTTAAGAAATTGAAATTTACTTTTTAGAATATAGCCTAATATACTCTGTAATTCAATGTGGTATTGACTATGTATTTATTTAAAAAATTTTGTCGTTTAGATTTGAGGCATGCGTCTTATAGGTAGTTTACTTATCTTTTGGAATATTTGCTATTCCAAATTGAATAACAATGAATTTATCTGGCTCCAAATTTCATTATAAATGGTCATTTTTTTGTTTCATTTTTATAATCCTATCTAACTCTATTATTTGGGCACAATCATCAAATGCTGGTATTGTATTTCAAGCATTAGCTAGAGATGTATATAATAATCCAGCAAATAGTCGTAAGGTTTATATCCAAACATCTATTCTTCAATTTTCAAAAGTTGGTAATAATGTTTTATCAGAGGAGCATATTACAAACACTGACAATGCTGGAATTTTTACTATTAGTATTGGTCTTGGTAGTAAAATTGGCGGATCAAAATTAAATCTTCAAGATATTGATTGGTCTAATGGGCCTTATTATCTAAATATGAAAATTGCTATTACTCCTGTTTCACCAACAGATGATTGGTATTTTCATAAAGAATGGATTGATCTTGGGACTACTTCATTTGGTGTTGTACCTTATGCGCTTCATGTTCTTGGTTCAAAAAATACTACTTCTATAAGTATAGATTCTTCTATTTTAAAATCCAAAATTAGTCTTTCAGATAGTTTATTATATGTTACACCATATCAGCTTTCTACTAAAACATTTAATTTAGAACCTATAAACAAAAGTTTAAATTCCAAATTATCTTATAGCGACACTGCTTCTATGTTAGTTAATTATATTAGAGAAGCTTCAATTTTAGGCAAATTGGATACAAAATTAAATTTAAGTGATACTGCATTAATGATTAATAATCGTTTTGCAAGAGATACTATTTCTTTATCAAATAGGATCAATTCTAAAATTGATTTTTCAAATAAGTCGTTAAATATTAATTTACCTAGTGATTATAATAATGATAAATATCCTACAGTTAAAGCAATAAAAGATTATGTTGATTTAAAACTAAATACTTTAGAGTCTAATTTATCTTCAAGTTCTGACTATATATTTACTGCACCACTAATCAACTCGTCAAATACTATTCAAATTCCAATTGCCTCTTCTTCCTCAGACGGTTATTTATCTACGATTGATTGGATCAGTTTCAATAATAAACTTAATTCATCACAAAAAGGTAGTATTAATGGTTTAGCAACATTAGGTGCAGATGGTAAGATACCTTCTATACAAATACCAGCTATTTCATTTTCTAGAGTTGACGTTGTAGCTAATCAAGCTGAAATGTTGTCCCTTCCTGTCACTTTAACCGGCAGTTTTGCTATAAGAACAGATCAAAGTAGAAGTTATGTTTTAAGTGCTTTGCCTGCTTCTAATCCATCAAATTGGATAGAAATTGTGTCTCCAGGTAATGTTACCTCAGTAAATGGTAAATCTGGCCCATCTATTTCACTTACTACATTAGATATTTCCTCATCAGTAAATAAGAACTATGTAACCGATGCGATGTTATCAGGCGTTTTATCTAATACTTTGGGTGTTAACACTGGAGATGAAACCGCAACAACTATTAAATCTAAGCTTGGAGTAACTACTTTGACTGGATCCAATACAGGAGATCAAGATTTAAGTGGATACGCAACTACAACTAATCTTAATTTAAAAGCAAATGCTTCAGATGTAACAAACAGTTTAGCTTTAAAGGTTGATAAAGTAGCAGGTAAGGAGTTATCCTCTAATGACTATACTACAACTGAGAAGAATAAATTAGCAGCCATTACTGGATCAAACACTGGAGATCAAGTTTTACCTACTTTAACAAGCCTTGGTGCAGTTGCAGGCAACGCTGCTATCATAGGAGCAAGCAAAACTAAAATTACATACGACTCAAAAGGTTTAGTTACAGCAGGTGCTGATGCAACCACAGCAGACATCGCTGCAAGTACAAACAAGAATTATGTAACGGATGCGATGTTATCAGGCG
>CAZBJP010000044.1:0-13889 GCA_964492205.1 uncultured Sediminibacterium sp. | reverse complement strand
TTAATAGATTAAAATTAATAGCTAAATACTTCCTTTCCAAAACTTCCTTCTAAAACCAATTCTTTGTGTTCAGCAGCTTCCACGTGACCTATAATCTGCGCTTCAATACCAAGATCCCTAGCAATCTCAATCATATTTTCTGCAGAAGCAGCATCCGTAAAAATTTCAAGACGGTGTCCCATATTAAATACCTGGTACATCTCTTTTATATTGGCGCCAGAATTCGCTTGAATTAATTTAAATATTGGCGGTGCTTCAAATAAATTGTTTTTTACAATACGCATATTTCCTGGCAAATATTTCATGCACTTAGTTTGGCCTCCACCACTGCAATGGATCATACCCTTCACCGCATCAAAGTGTGCTGTCAAAATAGCTTTTACTAAAGGTGCATAAGTGCGTGTAGGACTCAATAATAATTTACCTACACTTATCTCACCAAATCCATCAATAGTTATTTTGTCTGTCATTTTATTTTTTCCAAGATAGACCACTTCATCTTTCAATGTTGGTTCAAATGATTCTGGAAAGGCTGTTGCATAATCGTGTGATAAAACATCATGTCTAGCACTAGTCAAACCATTACTTCCTAGGCCGCTATTATACTCCGTTTCATAATTGGCTTTCCCAAAACTAGAAAAACCTACAATCACCTGCCCTGGTGCGATCAAGTCATTGGTGATTAATTTAGATTTTGGCCACCTAGCTGTCATTGTCCCATTGACTGCAATCGTCCTAACCACATCACCCACATCTGCCGTTTCTCCTCCTAAGAATGCAATTTGTACGCCGAACTTTTTTAAAGTGTTAAAAAAATCTTGTGTACCATTGATCACCTGACTAATTACTTCTCCAGTAATCAATAATTTATTACGATCTATGGTAGAAGAAAATAAAATTTGATCATATATGCCTACACATAATAAATCATCTAAATTCATGGCTATGGCATCTTGTGCTATCCCTTTCCAAACAGACAGGTCTCCAGTTTCTTTCCAATATAAATAAGCAAGGATGCTTTTTGTACCTGCACCATCTGCATGCATTATATTGATATGTTCTGCACTACCACCTAAATAATCAGCATATAATTTACAAAAAGCATTTGGATACAAGCCCTGGTCTAAATTCTGAATAGCAGCATGAACTTCTTCTTTTTGAGCGGAGACACCGCGCTGGGCATACAATGACATAATTGTAAATTGATTTACAACAAAGGTACAATTGTTTTACATTTGTGCCACATTTACAACATGAAGATGAAAGTTCATTATGATTTAGCTTCCCTGCCCCAGTTTAAAGACGCCATTGTAACAATGGGTGCCTTTGATGGTGTGCATAAAGGGCATCAGCAAATCATTAAAAGAATGAAACAACTGGCCCAAGAAGCACATGGAGAAACCATTATCATCACATTTCATCCTCACCCTAGAAAAGTCATTTCATCTGTTCCTGGAGAAATTAAGCAGTTAAGCAATATTAAAGAAAGGATCCATTTGTTAGAGGCTGCCGGGGTTGACCATTTGGTGATTATTGATTTCAATTATAACTTCTCAAATATGTCTGCAGAGCAGTATGTAGAAGAATTTTTACACCACCATTTTAAGCCAAATACGGTCATAGTTGGTTATGACCATCATTTTGGTAAAGGCAGGAACGGCAACATTACATTGCTAAAAAGTATGGGCGAAAAATTGAATTTTAAGGTGGAAGAAATCAATGAACAATTAGTCAATAATGAAATTATTAGTTCTACTTTAATTAGAAATTATATTTCTGAACAAAAAATTGCTAAAGCAAATGACTTATTAGGTTATCCATATTACTTTGAAGGTTTTGTGGTGAGAGGCAATCAAATAGGCAGAACCATTGGCTATCCAACGGCTAACTTACACATCAATGATGAAGAAAAGTTGATTCCCGCAAATGGCGTATATGCTGTAAAAATCAAAGGAGCTTGTTCAGACAACAAAGCTTTGAGTGGCATGATGAATATTGGTATTCGTCCAACAGTTGATGGCCAAAAGAAAGTAATTGAAGTCAATATATTCGATTTCGACCAAGATATATATGAGCAATACATTACAGTGATGGTCTATGAATTTATTAGAGGCGAAGTGAAGTTCAATGGATTAGATGCATTAAAAAGCCAATTACATCAAGATAAGATAACAGCTACTTCGTTACTAGCTAAATACAAATAGCCTAAACAATACAGTTGTAAATTATTTAACTAAGACATAATTTTAACCACCAACTCCTTTAATAAATCCGCATCAGTATTACTTGCATCATTGATGCCTAAAACACGAAGATTATATTCGTGGATCAATAAAAGAATCTGCTCCACTTTTGCATAATTATAATGTCTTGTTGCAGCCATCGTATTTTTGATTGAAAAAAAATTCAACCCTACTTCAGCCATGATTCTTTTTTCGTCATTTGTTCCTAGTCCATAGACTGCATATAATTTACTAAAGAAGCCATATAAAGTTGGCAGAATCAATTGGATAGGTGCAGCTTTATGATTAGATTCAAAATATTGAATCATCTGAATTGCTTTTGAGAATTTTTTATGAGCAATCGCATCTTGAAATTCAAATGCATTGTATTCTTTACTGATACCTATATATTTTTCAATATCTTCTTCGGTGATTTTTTTCCGATCTGCTAAGTTGACCATCAACTTTTCCAACTCATTTTTTATTCTGCTTAAATCATTGCCAATATGATCTACAATAATTTGAACCGCCTTAGGACTTATCTGATAGCCATTTTCTGACACCCATTGATTCACCCATTCTGGCAATTTATTGTCATACATTTTTTTGGTACTAACTACAACCGCTTTCGTTTTCAAAAGCTTTGCAAGTGCCGAACGACCATCTACATTTTTTTCTTTATGTGCAATTACTAGGATAGTTGAAGCAAGTGGATTTTCAATATAAGCTACTAGCTTCTCCAATGAGCTCATGTGCTGTGCCTCTTTAATAATAACGACTTGTCTTTCAGCAAAAACTGGATAGCGCTTACAAGCGTTCATTACTTCGGTCCAATCAGCATCTTTACCATAAAACACAGTTAAATTAAAGGCCTGATCAGCGTCAGACAGTAACTTATGTTCTGCATAATGCACTACTTGATCAATATAAAATGACTCTTCTCCCTCTAACCAATAAACGGCATCAAAGACATTGTTTTTCCAATTAGATAAAATTTTGGAGATAGGCATGACCAAAGATATACAGGATTCCTATTTTTTTTATATCTTGTGACAAATAAATAAATAGATTTTATTATGAGCAACGAAAATTCTGGTAACGGAGGCAAAATTTTAATCGGCGTATTAGTGGTTGCCCTTATTGGTTCTTGGATCTATTTCAGCACTTCTAAGACTGAAATAATCAACAACTATACTACACAAGTTAGTAACTTAGATAGTGCAAAGAATGCAATTCAAGCTGATTTTATTGCCGTTTCTGCAAAAGCAGATTCATTGACACAACAAAACACTCAATTACAAGGTGATTTATTGACCAAGTCAAACGATATCCAAAAATTAAAGACAGATATCAGCAGTATCTTACGTAAAAAGAATGCATCAGATAAAGAATTAGCAGAAGCTAAGTCTATGATTGCTGAATTGAACGGCAAAGTTGCTGGATTGTTAACTGATTTAGCAAAAGCACAAGAAGAAAATAAAGTATTGACAGTGAAGAACGAAAATTTAACAACTGAAAATACCAATTTGAACACCAACTTAACTGCAACAACTAAAGAAAAAGAAAGATTACAAGATTTAGGTTCTACTTTACATGCTTCTGCCTTTAGCATACAAGCAGTGAGAGTTAAAGAAGACGGTTCTGAAAGAGTAACTAAGTCTGCAAAACGTGCAAATACGATTCGCTTGTCTTTCCAAATTGACAAAAACAAAATTACCCCTTCCGGAACACAAGACTTATATGTTTGTATCACTGCTCCTAATGGTTCGATTTTCACTGAAGGTGGCAAAATAAACACTAGAGAAGATGGCACTAAAGCCTATGCAAATAAAATTGCAGTACAATATGTTCAAAATGCTGTATTACCAGTTAGCTATGATGTAAAGCAAGCTTCTAAGTTTGTAGAAGGTGAATATTTAGTTGAAGTATACCACAACGGCTTTAAAATTGGTGAAGGAAAAACAACTTTGAAAAAAGGTGGATTATTCTAATCAATTTTTACACGATAAAAAAAGCCACTCTTATCAGGAGTGGCTTTTTTTATTTCAATACTATTGCAGCCAATGCAGGCAATTCTAAATGCAATACCTGCCATTTGTTCGTGCCATCTACCGAGATGCCATTAACTTCTTTATTATATAAATCGCCTACACCCCAATAGGACTGGTCATCACTATTGAAAATTTCTTTCCATGTAGATTTACCATAAACATGAATAGGAAACTGGTGTCTTGGCACAGGGGTCATATTAAAAACCACCAAAACTTCTTCATTTGGATCCTTCCCTTTTCGCTTAAATGCGATCACTCCTTCTTGACGCTTATTAGTTTCAACCCATTCAAATCCACCTATATCATATTGCAGTTCATACAGAGCTGGGTGTGCTTTATACAAAGCATTTAACTGCTGTACACAATACTTCATACCACCATGACTCACATGTTGTAATAAATCCCATTGTAACTCAGATTGATAATCCCATTCCTGTGTGGCTGCAAATTCATTCCCCATGAATAATAATTTGGCCCCAGGATGCGTAAACATATAGGTATACATCAATCTTAGATTAGCAAATTTCTGCCATTCATCTCCTGGCATTTTATACAACATTGGACTTTTCCCATGAACCACTTCGTCATGGCTTAATGGCAACATGAAATGCTCGTCATAGTAATACATCATGGAAAAACTAAACTTATCTTGAGCGCCAGATCGCATGATTGGATCTAGTTTAAAATAATCCAATGTGTCATGCATCCAACCCATCATCCATTTCATACCAAAACCCAAGCCATCCATAAAAACGGGTTGACTAATACCTGGCCAATCCGATGCTTCTTCGGCAATAGTTTGTATAGCAGGGAAATCTCTATACAAAGTGATATTTAAATCTTTTATGAATTCAATCGCTTCAATATTACCATTTCCTCCAAATTCATTTGGCTCCCATTCCCCATCTTCTCTACTATAATCTAATCTTAACATGGAACTAACTGCATCCACTCTTAATGCATCAATATGAAATTGATCGCACCAAAACTTAGCACTACTTATTAAGAAAGATTTAACCTCGCCTCTTTTATAATTAAAAATATATGAATTCCAGTCGGGATGATAGCCTTTACGCATATCTGCATATTCATAAGTATTGGCCCCATCAAACATAAATAAACCATGACTATCATAAGGAAAATGGGATGGTACCCAATCCAATATAACCCCAATACCTGCTTGATGAAACGCATCCACTAAAGCTGCAAATTCTTGCGGGTTACCAAATCTAGAAGTGGGCGCAAAAAAACCAACTCCCTGGTAGCCCCAACTTCCATCAAAGGGATGTTCCATGACAGGCATAAATTCAACATGCGTAAATCCCATCTCCTTTACATAAGGAACCATTAAGTCAATCAATTGCGTGTAAGAATTATAGCTGTCTTCGTTGTATTTATCTGGACGCATCCAGCTGGCTAAGTGAACTTCGTATACCGAATAAGGCTGATCTGTTCTATTTTTTATCTTTCTGTCTTCTAGCCATTGTTGATCCTTCCATTCATAAGCAGTCTGCCAAGTGATTGATGCTGTCAGTGGCCTTAGTTCCCAATAATGTGCAAAAGGGTCGCCCTTATCTAGTATCATCCCTTTATAGCCATGAATATGGTATTTGTACACTTCACCTTGCACAATATTTGGTATAAAACCTTCCCATATTCCTGAGGATTCTAATCTTACTTTTAATGGATGTGTGTCATTACGCCAATCATTAAAATTGCCTTTTACAAAAACTGCTGTAGCATTGGGTGCCCAAACACTAAAATAAGTCCCCTGCACACCTAACACTTCAATTTGTTTATTGCCAAATAAATTATATAAAGTGGAATGCGTACCATGTTGAAAAGCACGAATATCTTCTTCTGTAAAAAGAGAATAATTCCATACAGGTTGTTCTGTATCTACAAAATGTATTGTTTCGTATTTTGACATGAATCTTATTTAATTAATTCAATTACTTGCATAGTTAATGCAGGAATATTGAACTGTTGGGCAATGGCCTTGCCTGAAACTACTTCTTTTCCCCCAGAAAAACCGTTGGTTCTTTCGCTATATTCACTCAAGTTCACTTTTCTTTCTTGATCGCTTGTATTCATAACACACATCACGGTTTGATTATCGTCATATCTAAAATAAACGTATAAACCCTCATTTGGCAAATATTGCATCATCTTGCCCTTTGTAATGGCACTAGATGATTTCCTAAACTGACCTAATTTTTGAGTGTACAACAGCATATCTAATTCTTCAGCGGTTAAACCAGCTTTAGTAAATGCATTCTTTTTATCACCATCCCATCCACCAGGAAAATCTAGACGAACCCATCCATCAGGGTTAGAAATCCCTTTCATTAAAACTTCTGTGCCATAGTATAATTGTGGAATGCCTCTACAAGTCAATAACCATGCTAAACCTATTTTAACTTTTGGAATACTTTCACCAACTTGAGATAAAATACGTGTCATATCATGGTTGTCTAAAAAGATGACATTTCGAGTTGGATCCTTGTATAAAAAATCATTTGATAAAGTATTGTATAACTTACTTACTCCCTCCATCCAACCAAATTTTTCATTTAGTGCAGGTTGGATACCATATAACAAAGTTTGAAAATCTGCAACCCCCTGTAAATTACTTTTAAAAGAGGTATTGATATTATTCTGAGCAAAATAAGCTTGATTGGCTGTACCGTGTACCCAACACTCTCCAAAAGAAGTGATTTTAGGATATTCAATTTCTAAAGCCTGATTGCATCGATTCATAAATGCCAAGTCGTTATAGATATAAGTATCAATTCTCCACCCATCAATACCAAAAGTTTCAACTGACCAAATTGCATGTTGAATTAAATAATTGGCTACAAATTCATTGCCATGATTCACATCAGGCATCTCTGTAGTAAACCAACCGTCTGCCAATTTTTTCTTATCCTGTATTGCACCATATGGATCAAAAACAGGTTGGTCTTTATAATTTGTTTGGGTAAATTTAGGCCATTGGTGTAACCAATCTTTCGCAGGGGGATCTTGTACTAAAAAATGAAATCGTCCCACATGATTGTATACTGCATCTTGTATCAATTTCATCCCTCTTGCATGCAAAGCATCACTTAAAGCTAAATAAGCAGTTTCGCCTCCAAATCTTTTCTCCACTGCATAATGATTTGTTGCAGCATAGCCATGCTCTGTTCTGTCAGGCATATCGTTTTCTAAAATTGGTGTCATCCATAAAGTAGTTGCCCCTAAGCTTTGTAAGTAATCTAAATGGTTTTGTACCCCTTTTAAATCACCACCATGTCTTAAAAAGATGGAGTCTCTATTTAAGGATTGATCTTTTAATCCTGCGATACGATCATTGCTTGGATCACCATTACTAAAACGATCAGGCATTAAAAAATAAATGAAATCTGATTGATTGACCCCTTGTGCAAATTTGATTCCATTACCTTGTCTTCTTTGCTTTAAAGGCCAAGAATGTGTTGTAACAAGGCCACCATTTTTGATTTGAATTTTTACTTCCCCCGGTTTGGCGTTATTATTTATAAGCAAGTCTACAGCAATATAATGTCCATTTTCAAAATGATGTATTTTTTGGACTGTTACACCTGGATAGTTGATAGAAACAGTTGACTTTGAAAAATCTGCATCAACATCTCTTAACAAAACTTGCACTTTATTCCATTTCATTTGTACAAACCAATTACTTGGATAGGCTTCTGTCGCAAATGCCTGGATAGACAAAAATAACAGGGTAATTATTGAAAAACTAATTGCTTTAAACTTAAGATTCATCTTATAAAATACTTTATTTATGATGTAGAATTATTATTTTCTTCTTTTATTATGAGCGCACAAACTAGTCCTGCAAGAACCAACAACACGCCTCCTATGAATACTGCCACCAAGCGATCATTATTTAAATAAGCGGACATAATCTTTCCAAAAAATAAGGAAGCTATAATTTCAGGTAATACAATAAAGAAATTAAAAATACCCATGTAAATGCCCATTTTTTGCTCAGGGATAAAACCTGCTAACATCGAATAAGGCATAGATAAAATGGACGCCCATGCAATACCCACTAATCCCATACTCACATACAACATATTAGGCTGTTCCACAAAATAGACAGAGATTAAACCCATGCCTCCTATCAATAAACAAATTGTGTGGGTGATTTTTTTTCCAATTCGACTTACCCAATATGGTAAAGTAAAAGAGAAGCCAAAAGTTACTAAATTCAATATGGCAGAAGTTGTATTAGCATGCTCTAATCCCATCGTGTATACTTCGCTATTAGTAGTTGGGTCACCATTAAAAATTTGTGAAGCGACTCCTGTACTATAATAAAACCACATCAAAAATAAGCCAGGCCAAGTGATAAAATTAACTAAAGCCAATCTTTTCATTTGTATAGGCATATGTCTGATCGATTGCATTATTTCTTGCGCAATACCCATTTTAGATGAGTCTTCTAGTGTCTCCTTTAAAGGATTTGTAGGAGGATATTCTTTACTTGTAAGAATCGTATACATCACAGAAACAAAAAAAACGGCACCACCAATATAAAATGACATTAAAATATTCTGTGGTATGGAACCATTGATTTTATCTCTAGATACTTCAAACCAATTGGCCAACAACTGAGGTAAATATCCGGCAATGAATGAAGCCAACCCAATAAACATGCTCTGCATAGCAAAACCATAAGAGCGTTGTTTTTCATTTAAATTGTCTGCTACAAAAGCCCTAAATGGCTCCATAGTGATATTAATACTTGAATCTAAAATCCACAAAGCACCAGCAGCCATCCAAACAGTTGGTGAATTGGGCATGATGAACAATAAGGCTGAACTTAGTATTGCACCTATTAAAAAGAAAGGACGTCGTCTTCCTAATTTTGGATGCCATGTACGGTCACTAAAATAACCTACAATAGGTTGAATGATTAAACCCGTCATGGGTGCGGCCAACCATAATCCAGGAATTTCATCAGGAGCTGCACCGAGAAATTCATAGATCGCACTCATGTTACCCATTTGTAAACTCCAACCAAACTGGATACCAAAAAAACCAAAACACATATTCCAAATTTGCCAAAAACTCATTTTGACTTTTTCCCCTGTGTATGCTGTACTCATTATCTATTATATTTTAAATCCATTTGGAATAATTGCTCCTTTTTTAATCACAATAATATTATCCTTGATTGTATATAAAGGATGGTCAAATTTTTCTAAATGCGCTCCACCTTTGATCTGCACATCGTTTCCAATAGAACAATTTTTGTCTACTATCGCGTCTTCAATTATACAACGTTCACCAATACCCAATATTGGCTCTCCTAATTCATTTTTTTTATTGATCTGCTCAATTGTTTCATAATAATCACAACCCATAATGTATGAATTCTTTACAACGGTATCTTTTCCTATACGTGATCTAATACCAATTACAGATTGTGTAATTTCTTTTGCATGAATGATTGAACCTTCTGCAATAATGGCTTTATTAATAATTGTGCCACTGATTTTTGCAGGAGGTAACATCCTCGGTCTTGTATACACTGTTTGTGCGCTATCAAATAAATTGAATGGCGGAATTTCGTCAGTCAATGCCAAATTCGCTTCAAAAAAAGAATAAATATTTCCAATATCAGTCCAATAACCATCATACTGATAGCTCAATACTTTGTAATTTGAAATAGAGTCTGGTATAATTTCTTTGCCAAAATCGGTTGCATTGGGATGTACCTCGTTTAATAATTGATACAAAATATCTTTATTGAACACATAGATGCCCATTGAAGCTAAATAATTACGCCCTTGAGATTGCATCGCCATTCCTGTATCACTTACCCAATCTGGCAATAATTCTTTTTTCGGCTTTTCAATAAAAGAGGTAATCACATGTTCGGAGTTTGATTTTAAAATACCAAATTCGGGTGCATCTCTTTCACCAACCGGAATGGTAGCGATAGTCAATGCAGCACCACTCTCTCTATGTGCATCCATCATTTTACTAAAATCCATTTGATACAACTGATCCCCACTTAAAATCAACACATATTCGAAATCAAAATTCTGAATATGTCTTAAAGATTGCCTTACCGCATCTGCAGTACCCTGAAACCATCCAGGATTATCGGGGGTTTGTTCTGCAGCTAGTATATCAACAAAACCAGAACTAAATGCGCTAAAATGATAAGTATTCTTGATATGTTGATTCAATGAAGCTGAATTGAATTGCGTTAAAACAAAAATTCGATTCAAATTACTATTGATGCAATTACTAATTGGAATATCTACTAATCTATATTTACCAGCAATAGATACAGCTGGCTTTGAACGACTAGCAGTAAGGGGATATAATCTTGATCCAGCACCACCTCCTAAAATAATGGAGACTGCTTTTTTTGCATAATTAGCCATGGCAATATAAATTATTGTGATTAATAAGATTCATAAACAGATTGGTAAGCATGAACAACTGATTCCCAGCTATGGTCTATAGACATAGCATGTTCAATCATCTTTTTCATGCTCTTTTTATCTTGGAATACTTGAATAGCTCGCTCTATAGCATGAACAATATCTACTTCATTGGCATGGACAAAACGAATACCAAAACCACCTTCATCTCCCATGTCAATGACGGTATCATGCAAGCCACCTGTGTCTCTAACCATTGGTATGGTTCCATACCTTAGTGCATACATTTGATTTAATCCACATGGCTCTACCCTGCTTGGCATCAATAAAAAATCTGCTCCGGCATATGCTTCATGTCCAATCTTTTCATCATATCCAATATAGGTATTGTACACCCCTGGATACAATTGTACTAAATAGTTTAATGCAGATTCAACGGGTGTTTCACCAGCGCCAATCATTAAAAAATTAGCACCCCCATTAGTTTTATCTAATGCATGTTGTATTGCGCCTGGCAAAACATCTGCCGCTTTTTCATGCACTAACCTTCCTATAAATATAATTAATGGCTTATTAAAATCAAGATGATACCGCTCGCACAATAACAATTTATTTTTTTGTTTCTCAGTAGAAAAAGTTGCTTCATTAAAATGATGTGATACAAAAGGATCTGTGTCTGGATTCCAAACTTCATTATCTATCCCATTTAAAATACCCACACATTTACCTTGTTCGTATTCAAACAATGGCTCCAACCCATTAGATTGGTATTTTAATTGCTGCATATAAGTTGGGCTTACAGTAGTTACTTTATCAACACACTTAATCCCTGTCGCTAAAGAATTAATGCATCCGTCCCATTCAAGCAAACCTCTTTTCCAAGTATCCCATCTTGGTATCAATGTTGATTTCTCCCATCCCATTGAACCGTGGTATTGCGCATTATGAATAGTTAATATAGTTTTTACAGTTGCTAATTTTTGATAATCATAACAATACTTCATTATGAAGGGCAACAATCCTGCTTGATGATCATGACAATGCACTAAGTCGGGGGCTTCATGCCAACTTTTTAACCAATCAGCTACTGCAATTTGAAATCCTATAAAACGATCTACATCATCTTCATAGCCATATATTTTTGGACGATCTAATAATCCATGTATATCCACCAAAAACAAAGGATAGCCTAATTGATTGGTGCTTTCTTTTATGATAGTGTAATTAAAATACCAGCTACCCATATACGCGTGGCCTTTATGTACCGTGTCCCATGTAGATTTATCCAAAAACGGTGTCTTATACATGGGCATCACGACCATTGCTTCCTGCCCAATTTTATTTTGGTATTTTGGCAAAGCGCCTACTACATCACCTAAGCCCCCAGCCTTGGCCATAGGGTAACATTCTGCACTTACATGAAGTATTCGCATGAAGCAATCATTTTGCTTTCAATTTACTAAATACTATTTATAATAAATCATTTTTTGTAGTAAGGGATAAAAAAAATTGAGTATTTTGGGGGATCGATAAACGCTTAAACAAACGAATGCTATGAGCCAAACAAAACAGCCTACCAACACAGGTGCGCTTACTACCCTGATTGTGGTTTTCTTCTTCTGGGGATTTATTGCTGCTGGCAACAGCGTTTTCATCCCATTTTGTAAAAACTATTTTGAACTTGATCAATTCCAAAGTCAGTTGATTGATTTTGCATTTTATCTTGCCTATTATATTGGTGCGCTTGGATTATTTGCCTACGGCGCATTGGGTGGAAAAGATCTAGTTGGAAAATGGGGTTATAAAAAGAGTATCGTATATGGCTTATTGTTCTCAGCTGTTGGTGCTGCTGCAATGATTATAGCAGTTAATGCCAATACTTTTACTGGCATGCTGGTTGGTTTATTTATTGTGGCACTAGGATTTTCATTACAACAAACAGCTGCTCAACCATTCGCAATCGCATTAGGAGATCCGTCTACAGGTACAAGTCGTGTAAGTTTAGGTGGCGGAATTAATTCATTTGGTACTTCTATAGGTCCAATTGTTGTGGCGCTTGCCTTATTTGGCTCAGCAGCGGCAATTACTGACGAACAAATCAAACAGTTAAGTTTAGATAAAGTCATCTTATTGTATACTGCTGTTGGGGCCTTATTTATTTGTGCAGCAGCCTTGTTTCATTTTTCTAAAAAAGTTCCAGCAGGTATTTCAGACGAAAAAATGGAGCCAGCCGGAAAAGCCTTGTCTTTATTAATTATAATGACAGGCGTTTTAATTGCCCTTTTTGTGCCTATTTTTGATAGTTATAAAATTGATCCAACTTCATTAACAGACGATGGCCGCCATGCTTTGGAGTCTTATAGAATGAAATGGCTTTTGGGTGCTTTAGCAACAGTAGTTATAGGATTACTTGCAGCAAATTATACAGCACAAAAAAATGAAAAAGGTTGGGGCGCGATGAAATACCCTCAATTAGTATTGGGCATGTTGGCCATATTTGTCTATGTAGGAGTGGAAGTTGCTATTGGTTCAAACTTAGGTGAATTGTTAAAACAAGCTGAATTCGGAAGCATCTCTTCCTCTGCCATTGCACCATATGTATCAATGTATTGGGGCAGTATGATGATTGGACGTTGGGCTGGTGCAATAAGTGCTTTTGATTTCAAAAAGAAAACACAACAGTATCTTACTTTTATCGTTCCAATTATTGCATTTGGTATTGTAATTGGTTTGAATAGTATTGCACAATATGATATGAGTCCATTATATTGGTATATCATTTGTGTCATCATTCAAATTATTGCCTTTTACTTAAGTCAAAATAAACCTGCAAAAACCTTATTAATCTTTAGTTTAGTTGGTGTTACTGCAATGGTATTAGGCATCTTCACAAAAGGCACAGTAGCTACTTATGCTTTCTTAACTGGCGGATTGGCTTGTTCAATTATGTGGCCATCTATATTTTCTTTGTCAGTTGCTGGCTTAGGAAAGTATACACCACAAGGTTCTGCTTTCTTAATCATGATGATTTTAGGAGGTGGTATCATCCCTCCTATTCAAGGTAAAATTGCAGATTATTTACAATCTTCACATTTGGATCAACCTGGATTTGGTATTCACAATTCATTCTGGGTTCCTGCATTATGTTTTGCTTATTTAGTCTTTTTTGCCATTGCAGTAAAAGGAAT
>CAZBJP010000043.1:13548-14010 GCA_964492205.1 uncultured Sediminibacterium sp. | reverse complement strand
AAGAGTTTTGCCATCATCTCTCACCCAGATGCGGGTAAGACTACATTGACAGAAAAATTATTATTATTCGGTGGTGCGATTCAAACTGCAGGCGCCGTAAAAAGTAATAAAATCAAGAAGCATGCCACTTCGGATTTTATGGAGATAGAACGTCAAAGAGGAATTTCGGTGGCAACGTCGGTGATGTCTTTTGAATATAAAGGAAATCTGATCAACTTATTGGATACGCCTGGTCACAAGGATTTTGCTGAAGATACATACAGGACTTTAACGGCGGTGGACAGTGTGATATTAGTGATTGATTCTGTGAATGGTGTGGAGCCACAAACAAGAAGGTTAATGGAAGTGTGTAGTATGCGTGCAACACCAGTAATTGTATTCATCAATAAGATGGACCGTGAGGTAAAGCCGCCAATGGAACTCATGGATGAAATCGAAACGGCTCTCGGCATTGAAGTGGTT
>CAZBJP010000043.1:5131-13538 GCA_964492205.1 uncultured Sediminibacterium sp. | reverse complement strand
TATTAATAAGATGGATCGTGATGGTAAGAATAGATTTGATTTAATTGACGAGATAGAAGCAGAATTAAAAATTTCTTTACATCCAATGACTTGGCCTATTAATAGCGGTAAGGAGTTTAAAGGGGTGTATAATTTACATGATAAGAGTTTACGCTTGTTCACTGCAAGTACTAAGGCAGATGATGAAGATGTGGTAGCAATTGGTGATTTATCGAGCCCTGTTTTACAACAAAAAGTGGGTGACCGTGATGCGGATTTATTGAGAGAGGATGTGGAATTGATTGAAGGTGTTTATGGTGCATTGATTCCGGCCGATTATTTATCAGGCAAGATTGCGCCAGTTTTTTTTGGTTCTGCTGTCAATAATTTCGGGGTCCAAGAAATGTTAGATACATTTATTCAAATAGCACCCACGCCAAGAGATCGTGAGACCAATGTGCGTAAAGTACAAGCCGGGGAAGATAAATTCAGTGGATTTATATTTAAGATCCACGCGAATTTGGATCCAAAACACCGAGATCGTATAGCTTTCATGCGTGTTTGTAGTGGCAAGTTTGAAAGAAATAAATATTATAAGCATGTACGCTTAGACAAGGACGTTCGTTTTACCAATCCATATACTTTCTTGGCGCGTAGTAAGGATATTGTTGAAGACGCTTATCCTGGTGACGTGGTGGGTTTATTTGATACGGGCAATTTTAAGATTGGCGATACCTTAACCGAAGGGGAGAAATTTTATTTTACTGGTATACCTACTTTCTCACCTGAGATCTTTAAAGAACTGGTGAACAAAGATCCAATGAAGACCAAGCAATTAGAGAAAGGCATTCAGCAGTTGACAGATGAAGGTGTAGCACAGTTGTTTACCCAGTTTGGTGGGAATAAAAAAATCATTGGTTGTGTGGGTGATTTGCAATTCGAAGTGATTCAATATCGATTATTACAAGAGTATGGTGCCGCTTGTGAATTTAGAACCCTGCCTTTTTATAAAGCATGTTGGTTGACCTCAAATGATAAAAATAAACTGAATGATTTCTTGCGCTATAAGCAACAGAATGCAGCAGAGGATAAAGCCGGTTCTCCAGTGTATTTAGCACAAAGCGAATGGTTCTTGAATACAGAGATCACTAATAATCCTGACATAACTTTCCACTTCACCAATGAAGTAAATAAATAATTAGCCAAGCGAATCAAATCATTCGTTTTAAAAATATAGTATGAAGTCAAAAACTTTAAAACAGAATAAAGTCAATATCATCACACTAGGTTGTAGTAAAAACTTAGTAGATAGTGAAATGTTGAGTGGCCAATTGGCTGCCAATGATATTGATGTGGTACATGAGAATAAAAAGTTAGACCATAATATAGTGGTTGTGAATACCTGTGGATTTATCGACAAGGCTAAAGAAGAAAGTGTGAATACCATTTTAGATCAAGTAGCTTTAAAAAATAAAGGGAAATTAGATAAGGTTTATGTGACAGGTTGTTTGAGTGAGAGATATAGAGGAGATCTAGCTGCTGAAATACCAGAAGTGGATGCATGGTTTGGTACCATGGAATTACCCTTGATGTTGAACCAACTCAATGCTGATTATAAAGCAGAATTATTAGGAGAGCGATTATTAAGTACACCTCAACACTATGCTTATTTAAAAATTAGTGAAGGTTGTAATCGTACTTGTTCATTTTGTGCTATCCCATTAATGCGTGGTCAACATGTAAGCAAGACGATTGAGCAATTAGTAGATGAAGCAAAGGGTTTAGTGAAGAAGGGCGTGAAGGAATTAATGTTGATTGCCCAAGAATTGACCTATTACGGATTGGATATTTATAAAGAGCGTGCATTGCCAAAATTATTGAACGCATTAGCTGATGTGGAAGGTGTGGAATGGATTCGTCTACATTATGCCTATCCGTCTAAGTTTCCTTTAGAAGTATTGGATGTAATGCGTGAAAGAGATAATATTTGTAAATATATAGATATCCCATTGCAGCATGCAAGTAACAATATGCTTAAAGCAATGCGTCGAAATATCACAAGAGAGGAGATGAGCGAGTTGATTCACGAAATCAGAAAGCGTGTTCCTGGTATCGCTATTCGCACCACTTTGATCGCAGGTTTCCCAGGAGAAACACTAGATGATATTGAGGAATTAAAACAATTCTTAAAAGCGCATAAATTTGACCGTGTGGGCATCTTTACCTACAGTCACGAGGAGAACACAAGTGCACATGATTTAGTGGATGATGTGCCTGCAGAGGAGAAGCAGCGTCGTGCAGAAGAAATTATGGAAGTGCAGCAAGAGATTAGTCTTGAAATTAATCAGGCAAAAGAAGGCCAAATCTTGAAAGTATTAGTGGATAAAAAAGAAGCAGGTCGTTTTTTAGGCCGTACTCAATATGACAGTGTAGAAGTAGACAACGAGGTCGTGATTAATACTAATAAAAGACTGAAGCCAGGTGACTTTGTACATGTAAAAATTACGAAAGCGTACGATTATGATTTAGAGGGGGAGTTGGTTGACTAGAATAGGCAGCAACTGTTGCAGTGCTAACCATAAAATAACCCATGATGATGTAGCTGCTTGCGCTAAAATAGTTTTGTAGTCCAAACCAGCCGCCATAATAGAGTATACCTCCAACACAAATTATATTTTTTACTATTTCATAGAAGATTGCTTTGGGATTACGGTCCATGAACTCTGTAAGTGCATACACTTGTCCAAAAATAAATAAGCCATAGTAGAGCATATTAGGGAGTCCAATTGTAGCCACGTTACCAAACAAGTAACTTACTAAAAGAAGCAAGCAAAATAATTGAAACCATAGGTAAATTATCATGCCCTTTGGCGCTGGTGTGTCGTATTTTTCAAAATGGTACACATCCTCAATTTTTTCAACTGGATATTGCTCTATTACATCTGCTGGTCTCCATCCAAGTGGCATTATCCACACTCGTAATTTGTCTTTCCAGCTTTGAGTATGCCATGCGTCCTTTGCTAATAACCAAAGGTGCATGAAATTGATTTTAATTGGGTTCCATGTTTTTACAGGACGAGTCACGCCATAAACAGCAGGAATGTCGGCACGTTCTTCCTGAAATGTGCCAAATAATCGATCCCAGAATATAAATATTTGACCATAGTTTTTATCTAAGTATTCGGGGTTGATGGCATGGTGAACGCGGTGGTGTGCAGGAGTGACTATAATGTATTCCAACCAGCCCATTTTACCAATATGTCTTGTATGGTACCAGAACTGTGCAAATAAATGCAATGGAGCAACCACGGCAATCACGTGTTGTGGAACACCAAAAATGGCAGCAGGGATCAATAAAAAGGCATAGATCCTGAAGAAAACAGAAATGCTTTGTCTTAATGCACAAGCAAGGTTAAATTCTTCACTACTATGATGGATAATATGGTTATTCCAGAAAAAATTAACAGTATGTGCTAAACGATGGACCCAATAACCAGAAAAATCCAATGCTAGAAAAGCGATGACATAAAGCAGCCAACTTGATTGTACTTGGTAGATGGTCAAGTGCTCTACCAGCCAACTATAACTGATAATGGCAACACTTAAACCTAGGACATCTTTTGTTGAATTGGTTACCCCAGAGCTTAAGCTTGAGATCATATCCATTGTTCTCACAGTATCAAAACCTTTACGCCATCCATACCATTTTTCAAATAAGACCAACAGTAAAAATAGGGGCATGGCAATAATCAAAATTTTTCCGTAGGTTTCCATAGAGACTGTTTTTAACGAGCAATCATTTTGCACTATAAATGTATTATTTTTTGGGCATTCTTTAATAAAATGCCATTGGCAATACATTTTTCCCGAAATTTGCACACGATGTCCTCAAGCTGTGTTCATATCCCATTTAGTACAACCCAATTGTTCTCCAAATTGATCATTGATTATGTGGAGGGGAAAGGAACCGCTCATGATTTTGTACAATACAAACTGGATGAAGCTGGGTATCAAGCAGCGATTGAGGGAAGAAAAGCACATCCAATCAAACGTGACTTATTGACGGAGGTATTGACTTCTCAATATGCCAATCTACAACAGGAAGCAGCTGTGAATGACAATATAGCTTTGCTAAAAAAAGACAATACGTTTGTTGTTACTACGGCACACCAGCCTAATTTGTTTTCCGGGCCGCTCTATTTTTTTTATAAAATCATACATGCCATTCAACTAGCTGCTAGTTTAAAAGCACAGTTTCCTAAGGATAATTTTGTACCTATTTATTACATGGGTTCAGAAGATGCCGATTTAGACGAGGTAGGGGCTTTTAATATTGAAGCCACAAGGTATCAATGGAATACCAAACAAACTGGTGCCATTGGTAGAATGATAGTAGATGATGCTTTATTGAAATTGATTAAACAATTAGAAGGGTATTGGGCCATACTGCCGCAAGGGCAAAAGGCATTAGCTATTTTAAAAGAAGCATATCAAAAAGGAAAGACA
Organism: uncultured Sediminibacterium sp.; assembly: GCA_964492205.1. Taxonomy (GTDB): domain Bacteria; phylum Bacteroidota; class Bacteroidia; order Chitinophagales; family Chitinophagaceae; genus Sediminibacterium. The sequence goes on along the minus strand of CAZBJP010000043.1, from coordinate 9,053 downwards.
ATCAATGAGGCGACTTTGTTTTTCGTGCATGCATTTTTTGGTTCAAAAGGATTGCTTGTTTTACAGCCTGATGATGCGAAATTAAAAGCTGCATTTATTCCGGTCATGGAAAAAGAGTTATTGACGCAATTTTCACACGAAGCCATCCAGCCAACAATTACACGATTATCAAACGAGTACCATGTGCAAACAGAAGGGCGTAGTTTGAATCTATTTTATTTAAAAGACCAAACAAGAGCAAGAATAGAAAAACAGGGTGATCAATATATTATAGTAGATACGGAAATTCGATTTACACAATCAGAGATGATTGCTGAATTGCATCAATATCCAGAACGCTTTAGTCCAAATGTAATTTTAAGAGGGGTATATCAAGAAACTATATTGCCTGGTGTAGTGTTTGTTGGAGGGGGAGGTGAATTGGCTTATTGGATGGAATTGAAAAATGTTTTTGAACAAGTGGGTGTTCATTATCCATTGTTGCAATTAAGAAATTCATTTTTATTGATCAATCAAAAACAAGCTGCCCAATGGTCCGAGATGCAGTTTGAGCAACAAGATTTATTCAAACCATTGCTTGATTTGGAAATTGCTTATGTAAAAAAGCATGCCACTGAAACATTACATTTAACTTCTCAAATAGGAGATTTATCTGATTTATACACTGCCATTAAAAAAGAAGTAGTCAAAGTAGATGCTACATTAGGTGCTCATGCTGAGAATTTAGCACATCAAGCAAAATCTAAGTTAGTAGAATTAGAAAAGAAAATGGTTCGTGCAGAAAGGCGTAAACAGGCTGTTGCTATTCAACGTATACAGCGGATTAAAGAGGAGTTATTCCCTCAGAATAATTTACAAGAAAGAGTAGAAAATTTTTCTAAATGGGTTGGACAAAAAGATCTAAAATGGATCGATACCATTATGGATAATTCAACTGGCTTGGAATCAAGATTTAGGATAATTACATTTGAATAATCAAGGATTTTTTATTCATTCCTTAGGATTAAAGTTTTCAATATTTACGCGTCAAACTGATTATCCCAATTTGATTTTAGTTTACTTACTTTCTCCATTACTTCACAATCCATTTGTAATTTGTAATCGGCCATTGCTTTTGAAATGGCTTCGTTATGTGTGCCTATTATTTGTGCAGCCAGTAAGCCTGCATTCTTAGCTGCATTCAATGCAACAGTTGCAACTGGTACGCCATTCGGCATTTGTAAAATAGACAAAACTGAATCCCATCCATCTATTGAATTAGAAGATTTAATAGGAACACCAATTACTGGTAAAGTGGTAATCGCAGCTACCATGCCAGGTAAATGTGCTGCACCACCAGCACCGGCGATAATTACCTTTAACCCTCTTTTTTTTGCTTGCTTTGCATAATCAACCATTCTTTCAGGTGTTCTATGTGCCGAAACTACCGTCAATTCAAAAGGAATATTGAATGTCTTTAGGATATCAGCAGCAGCTTGCATGATGTTTAAATCGCTGTCACTTCCCATGATAATTCCGACTAGAGGTTGATTGGCCATAATTCAGTATTTAATGCAAGATAATTAAATTATTGTTAGGGATGGGCCAAGGCTCTTTTATATAATTGAATTGTATTTTCTAGTCCAAGGTACAAAGCGTCACAGATTAGGGCGTGCCCAATAGATACTTCATCAATAAAAGGAATTTCTTTGACTAGATAAGCCAGGTTAAATCTATCCAAGTCATGCCCAGCATTGATACCTAATCCTAATTCTTTGGCAGCAGCTGCAGCCAATTTATAATCAGCTATTGCAGTTGCTCTTTCTCCATTTGCAAAAGCACGTGCATAAGCTTCTGTATATAATTCTATTCGATCAGTACCTGTTTTTGCTGCGCCTTTTACTAATTCAACACTTGGGTCAACAAAAATAGAAACACGAATGCCAGCAGCTTGAAATACGCCAATGATTTCAGTTAAATAATTTTTTTCTCCAATAGTGTCCCAGCCATGATCGCTGGTCAATTGATTTTGTGCATCAGGAACCAAAGTAACTTGTGCTGGTTTTATTGCTAAAACTAAGTCGACAAATTTTTTTTCTTTAGGATTGCCTTCTATGTTGAACTCTGTCTTTATATTTCTCTTCAAATCATAAACATCTTGATAACGTATATGTCTTTCATCTGGCCTAGGATGCACTGTGATGCCTTCTGCGCCAAAACGTTCACAATCTAATGCTACTTTTAATAGATCTGGGTTGTTACCACCACGACTATTTCTTAGGGTAGCAATCTTATTTATGTTTACACTTAAATGAGTCATGAGCAAATTTAAGTTAATTTTGTAACTCAATTTACATCATATGGCCTATTCTAGCTTAGAAGCTTGTTTATTGGATTTAGAGCGTAATGGACAATTACTCCGAATTAAAGAAGAAGTTGACCCTCACCTCGAAATGGCTGCAATCCATTTACGTATTCATGAACAAAAAGGGCCTGCCATTTTATTTGAAAAAGTAAAAGGGTCTAAGTTCAGGGCAGCTTCAAATATTTTCGGCACTTTAGAAAGAAGTGAATTTATTTTTAGGGATACTTTGCCACAGGTAAAAAAATTAATTGAAATTAAAATTGATCCAGTTACTGCAATCAAAAATCCATTAGCTGCATTAAGTGCATTACCTGCTGCAATAAATGCGTTGCCCAATAAAAATCCTATCAGTCAGCCGGTTACTTTTGAAGAAATTAAAATCAGTGACCTCCCTTTAATCAAACATTGGTCCATGGATGGGGGTGCTTATGTGACTTTACCACAAGTTTATACCGAAGATGCGGATAAGCCAGGTATTGCAAATAGTAATTTAGGGATGTATCGTATTCAGTTAACAGGAAATGAATATGAACTAGATAAGGAAATTGGTTTGCATTATCAATTGCATCGTGGTATAGGGGTGCATCAAACTAAAGCTAATAAAAAAGGCATGCCATTGAAAGTGAGTTGTTTTGTAGGTGGACCACCAGCACATAGTGTGGCTGCAGTCATGCCATTACCAGAAGGTTTGAGTGAAATGAATTTTGCAGGGGTGCTTGCAGGAAGAAGATTTGGATACACGTATAAAGATGGCTATTGTTTAAGTACGGATGCAGACTTTGTGATTACTGGGGAAGTGTATCCTGGAGAGAATAAGCCAGAGGGGCCATTTGGAGACCATTTGGGTTATTATAGTTTAGAACATTCTTTTCCCTTAATGCGTGTTCATAAAGTATATGCGCGTAAAAATGCCATCTGGGCTTTCACTGTCGTAGGACGCCCTCCGCAGGAAGACACTAGCTTTGGCCAATTAATTCATGCCATGACAGGTGCTGCAGTTTCCAATGAAATACCTGGACTAAAAGAAGTGCATGCAGTGGATGCTGCTGGGGTGCATCCATTATTATTGGCGATAGGTAGTGAAAGATATACCCCATATCTAATCAACAAACAACCCGCTGAAATTTTAACGATTGCCAACCATATTCTTGGGACTGGACAATTGAGCTTGGCAAAATTTGTATTCATTACAGCAGACGACACCAATCAATTGTCAACACATCATGTGCAGGCCTATTTTGAATATGTATTATCAAGAATAGATCTTGCAAATGATATTCATTTCTATACGAAAACCACCATGGATACTTTAGATTATTCTGGAGAATGTTTGAATACAGGCTCAAAAGTAGTAATTGCTGCCTATGGAGATGTAAAAAGAAATTTAGCTACAACAGTTCCTGCAAGACTAGTTGATTTGAATATGGATGCATGTTTGGTTATGCCTGGTGTGGTAGCGGTGAATGCTGCTTCTTATTCTACAACTGCTTTAAAAACAACATTGGAAGGGCAGGGAGCAGCATTGTTGGTAGAAGAAGGCGTTGTTCTAATCATAAGAACTGAAGATCCAAAGTGGAT
>CAZBJP010000043.1:0-5121 GCA_964492205.1 uncultured Sediminibacterium sp. | reverse complement strand
AATAATTTCTTATGGGCTACTTTTACAAGAACCAACCCTTCTCATGATATGGATGCGATTGATGCTTATATTGAAAATAAACATTGGGGGGCTAATGGTCCGTTAGTCTTTGATGCAACAATTAAGCCACATCACGCACCTCCGGTGCTAAAAGATCCTACAGTTGAAAAAAGGGTAGATACAATTTTAGAAAAATACGGGTATTAATTTTATTAAGCAGGTACTTCTATCCAAGTATGGTCTGCTAATAATTTTACAGTAGCAATAAATTGTGCAAAAGGTCCTGCACCACCGCCCCATTCATGAGGTGCCACCATGGACAATACATGTGATCCATCTTGCTTTTCATAGACATGATAAATCTGTCCAATCTGTGGCTTAAAAGTAATTTTAGCCTCATAAATCATCATGCTTAATTCTTTTCGCTTACGAATTTCTTGTGCTTGTCTCGCTAATAATTCAATTTGCTCTTTAATTTGGTTCAGTTGCATATTGGTTTGATCCTCCATTGCAGATAATGCTTTGTGTTTGATCACACCCTCTTTTGTTGGACGAATCGCTACACTACCTGCAGAAGATGCATATGGCAATACACTCAATTGTTTGTGGTATACTTCTATGTTTTTGAATGGACTTTGATCAGCTTTAAAACCTTCGTGAGTTACTTTCAAAAATCCATTAGCAAGAATTTCGTGCACAACTTTTAAAGCGGTTATCCCGTCTTTAAAAAACTGAACAGTTAAACAAGATGCATTATTGATTTCAGCACTAATGCTATCGGCTAATTCAATATTGTCAAATGCCATTGTCTGGCCGTTTGGATTCACTTGGTATTGTGCATAGAAGGCGTCATTTTCAATATTAACCCAGTTGTGGCTAAAACTTAATAAATGACCGTTAGACACAGTCTCAATTTTGTAATTACCTGATTTAGGTACCGTTTGGTATTCGAAATCACATTTTTCTGGAAATAACTGCCAGCTTGCTAAAAAGTTATATGCTTGAACCATAATGTTAAAACAATTTTAGTCTTGAATAGTTGAGTCAAGAGTACTCTAAATTAATTTATTTCAACATAATTTGGCTTCTCAATGAAATTTGAGTTGTACTTATACCTGAGATTAGTGGTAAGGCTAAAATTCCATGGACTTAATTGTCTATTTGTCCTTGGGAAATAAAATCCTTTTAATTCAATTGTTCCAAAAATTAAATTTTCGTTTCTAATCCTAATGCCAGATCCAATTGAACTAAAAATATCTCCCTTTAATATGGGATCGCCCATGGTCCTTATATAAGTAAGGTTGCCAAATACAAAGGGTGCCGATTTAAAACCCCAAAATGCACGATTATTGTAAAAGACAGTTTCCCAGTTCGTAGAAATACGTGTACCGCCTTTGATCTGTTCTCTATTCAACTGAGGGATACCATAAATACTATTGATCCTTAATGCTTCATTGTATTTGTTCTTCAAAGTTTGGGTAAAACTTAAATTCAAAATTTGTCGATAACCAAAACCATTATTCAAGTACTTTAATTTACTAAACTGTTCTAAGCTTGCAAGAAACCTAAAGTCTTGAATTGATTTGTCTATATAACTACTAGCAATATTGGCAATAATATGGGTGTAGTTTTCTTTTTTAGAGAGTTTATATTGTTCAAATTTAAACCCAAGGTAAGGGGCGTGGTCTTGTTCGATTTGATATCTACCTGTTGTCCATGTTAAAGACCGCCCAATTGGCAAATCTTCGTATCTGCCTAATCCATATAAATAGCGAGTCCTATAAACTGATTGTCTAACAATAGTGAAAGCAATAAAATCTGCATTTAGATTTTGATAATTTCTATCAAGCTGATCCATATAATTGATTGGCCTTTGATTGAATATATTTTCAAGATGCCTGTATTGAATAAATTGCCTATCCTGATTTGCTTGAATTAATCTCTTTTTCTTTGTTAATTGATATCCTACCCAAAGGTCTTTTTGGGTTAAATCATAATTCAGTTGTTTATCGTATATACTATCCCATTTTGTCGGAAATACATTTTCATTGACAGACTCTAAATACACCATTCCACCCAGCCATTTGCTATTAGGGTGTAGGATGGGCCTTTGAACATTGATATAGTTTTTTCGTGCAGACAACGCATTATTGGCCATGTTATTTCCATATTGGTTCATTCCTGCGTTAACTGAAATAAAACTACCTAATATATTACTTAATCCAAAATCATAGCCCCATCCAGCTTTCGGTGTTCTTTCATTTTCAAAATTCTGTATCAATTGAACATTATTACCTGTGCCTGCAATATTAATATTATTAACTTTTGCTGAATAGGCTTTTTGGTTATTAATTAATACCTCTCCACCGTATGAGAAAAGGTCTTTAGTAACAACTAATAAGTCCACCTGGTTCGTATCATAAGTTGTAATAAAAGCTGAAATTTTAGCATCTTGTATATAACTTAAGTCTCTTAGCCATTTTTCATTATAGGCAATGATGGACGGATCAAATATATCCCACTCACTGAAAAATAAATTTTCTCTTATCGCTCTAGCATTAGAGTTATAATGTAATTTGTTGCCTATTCTAGAAAAAATGTCCTTAATAGTGTGTTCTTTTGAGTCAATTGAAGTGGAGAAGTTATGTTGTTCGAAAGTAATACTATTAATTCTTTTTCCTGTATAGGTTTTAAGGGTTTCAATATTGTTGAATAAATAAATCCTAGTACTATCGGTCATAGATAAGGACTTACCAGTAATAGCTTTTTTAGCTTTGTCTATTAAACTAGTTTGTGTATATCCTCGATTTGTATTTGCAAAAAGAAATATAATACACAAAGCAGCAATATTTATGAAAATTTTTTTGTGCATTATGCCTTATAGTACTTTTACTGCTCTTTGCTTTAATGCTTCAATGGGGATATTCAAAAGTTTACCAACTGGAGAGCCTTTTCTGTAACTAATTACTCTTAAAATGCTTACATCTTCTGGTAGTAAAATCGCCCCACTAAAATGATTACTAAAATGGTCTGGAATAGATTCGTCAATAGTGTAGTAAAATTCTAAGCCATCGATTTCCCCCTCCATGTTAGCGTGAAGCTCTCCCTTAGTATTTAAAGTAGTAGTAACAATTGGATCATAGATGCTTTTTGCATATTTAATTTGTAGTGTATCTAAAATAGCGAAGTGACTTTCTACTTTTTTTGAAAAATGGCTCCAGTCCTTTTTTGTTTTATTCGTCCAAGCTACTTCAGCTATAGCCATTAATCTTGGCCATGCCATGTACTCTAAATTTCTCAGGTTTTGTAATTGTTCAGTCCATAAATTACCTTGATTACCTAAAATATATTTCTCATCTACACCTTCTGGTACTGGTTCGAAACTATAGGTTTTTTTCATTCTTAAACCCGCATAAACTTTGCCCTCTGAAGTAAGTTCACCTTGGTAATAATCCAAATAATTATGTGTGCTTGGGCTCATCACTACTGGGTGTTTTTGTTTAGCAGCTTCTGCACCGCCCTTTACACCTCTCCAGCTCATCACTGCAGCTTCTGGTGCTAATCCACCTTCTAGAATTTCATCCCATCCCATTAATTTCTTTCCTTTTGATTGCATAATTTTTTCTACACGACGTACAAAATAGCTTTGCACTTCTTCTTGGCTTTTTAGGTTTTCTTTTTGCATCAATGCTTTGATATCCTCGCTTTTGGCCCAATTATTTTTAGCTGTTTCATCACCACCCATGTGAATGTATTCAAAAGGAAATAGGGTAGCAAGTTCTCCAAAAATCAGATCAAGGTATTCATAAACTTCTTTTTTTGATGGATCAAGGTTGTTGTCAATCCTTGCTGTAATGTGTCCATTCATTCCAGCCCAATCAATAAATTCTTCCCCTGCGTTCACTTGGTAAGGGTAATTGGGTGTCGTACTTAAATGAGGATAAGCTGCTAAAAAAGCCATACTGTGTCCAGGTACATCAATCTCTGGCATGATATCGATGTTTTTAGTTTTAGCATATGCAACTAAATCTTTGATATCTTCTTGTGTATAAAATCCGCCATAAGTTTTAGGTTCTTCTGAAGCTGGCTTGCTAATATTAGCCCATTTGCCTATTCTATTAGGTCTCCATGCGCCTACCTGTGTGAGCTTTGGCAGCGCTTTAATTTCAACTCTCCAGCCTTGGTCATCTGTTAAATGAAAATGTAATTTATTTAATTTGTACATGGCCATTTCGTCCATCATTTTTTTAACTTCAGCAACCGTAAAAAAGTGACGACTTACATCCATCATGAATCCTCTCCATTCGAATCTTGGGGTATCTGTAATTTGAACAAAGGGTAGGGTCCATTGTATTTTGTTTTGAACCTGATTACTGTAAATTGCTGGAGGGTGTAATTGTAAAATACTTTGCCATGCGTATAAAGCACCTGCATAAGTTTGTGCTTTGACTTGGATGCCACTTTTATTTATAGTTAAGTGATATCCTTCTTTGCCTAATGCTTTGTCTTGCACTTGTTCAAAACGAATGGTGGCAGTTTTTTGATTACTCACTAAAACAGTCTTGCCAGTTGCGGCTTTAAACCTTTCACTCATTGCTATGCCTATGCCTTCAAAGCTTTTAGGCATTAGAATCGTAATTTGTTTAGGCATTTCGAATTGACCAACATCAATTTTTATTGAACTTGGTTCAGGAATAATCTGCACTTGTTGTGCATTGAGTTGGAAGATGACTATGGCCGCAAAAAGAGAAAAACTGATTTTTTTAAGTTGCATAGTGTGCATTTTTTCGTTCCTTAAAGATACTAAAAATAAAAAGCCCGACCACATTTCTGAGATCGGGCTTGTGTAGATATTATCCACTTATAAATTAGTATCTGTAAGCGTCAGACTTAAATGGACCTGCTTTAGGTATACCCAAGTAAGCAGCTTGCTCATCTGTTAATTCGTCTAATTGAGCACCTACTTTAGCTAAGTGTAATCTTGCAACCTTCTCATCTAAATGCTTTGGTAACACATACACTTTATTTTCGTAGTTTTTGTGATTGGTCCACAATTCAATTTGAGCTAATGTTTGGTTAGAGAAAGAGTTACTCATCACAAAAGATGGGTGACCCGTTGCA
>CAZBJP010000042.1:941-14073 GCA_964492205.1 uncultured Sediminibacterium sp. | reverse complement strand
ATTTCTATTTGATCAAATAAATGCAAGTCTCCCTTTATGGCGGTGAATCCTCCTTTCATATCTGTTGGCAAATGTTTTGCATCTAAGAGCGCATTGTATAAAACTTGTTTTACCAAAGACGTTTTTCCACTTCCGCTTACCCCTGATACAACTGTCAAACATTGCAAAGGGAATTGCACATCTATATTTTTTAGATTATGTAAGAAGGCTCCTTCTAATTGTATGGTATGTTTAGCAGACCTCGTTTTAGCTGGAACTTGAATGGACAAAGTTCCATTTAAATATTTTCCGGTTAAACTATTTTTATCCTTCATCAGCTGCACTGCATTACCAACTGCAACAACCTCTCCACCTTGGTGTGCAGCCAATGGGCCCATATCTATAATATGATCTGCTTTACGCATAATTTGTTCATCATGTTCTACCACCACAACCGTATTACCTAAGTCTCTTAAATTTTGCAACACCTTGATCAATCTTTCCGTATCCCTTGAATGCAATCCAATAGATGGCTCATCTAAAATATATAAAGAGTTGGTTAAATTACTTCCCAAACATCTTGTTAACTGTATACGCTGACTCTCTCCACCACTCAAACTATTAGCCAAACGACTTAATGTTAAATAGCCCAAACCGACATCCATTAAAGTTTGAATACGTTGCTCAATTTCCATCAAGACACGCTTTGCTATAACAGTATCTGTTTGACTCAATTTTAATTGATTGAACCAAACTTGCAAATCTTTTACAGGCATCGCACATAATTGACCAATATGTTGATCAGCAATTTTAACATACAAGGCTTCTTTGCGTAATCGGTAACCATGACATTCTGGGCAGTCTGTTCTACCTCGATACCTACTCAATAAAACGCGAAACTGTACTTTGTATAAATGCGCTTCCACATCTTTAAAGAAATCATCTATCCCATAAGCTTTACCCACGCCCTTCCATAATTGTTGCAATTGCGCCTTGGTTAACTTATGGATAGGTTGATGTATTGGGAATCCTTCCTTACCTGCTTCTTTCACAAATTGATCCTTCCACCAAGAAAGTTTTTCTCCCTTCCATGGCGCCACAGCACCCTCATATACCGATAAATGTGGATTCGGTATCACCAAGTTGGCATCTATCCCAAGCACCTGACTATAGCCTTCGCAAGTTGGACAGGCACCATATGGATTATTAAATGAAAATAAATTTGGGCTTGGTTCGTCAAACTCTATCCCATCTAATGTGAATTTGTTATTGAAGCTAACTAAATGAGATTCATTCTGCTCTACCCATACAATGCCTTCCCCTTCGTAAAATGCGGTTCCTATGGAGTCAGTTAATCTATGAATATCATCTTCTTCAAATGTTTTAACAATGACACGATCTATTAAGATATATATTTCCTTATCCTTGAAATTTTGTTGTACCTCTTTTTTTGTCCAGTTCAATGCATCTTCAATCCTCAAGATCACTGGTGCAGTCTTAGGTGCCCTCAAATAGATTCGGGCAAAACCTTTTTGCATAAGTATATTCAATTCCTCATGTATATCTCTTTTGGCATGTTGCTTGAATAAAACCAAGAGTACCATCTTATCACCCATCTTGCCTTTTTCAATAAAGGATAAAACATCCTGGACATCTTGCTTCTTCACTTCCTTCCCGCTAATTGGGGAATAGGTTTTTCCAATTCTTGCAAACAAAACCCTCAAATACTCATAAATTTCTGTCATGCTACCCACTGTACTTCTCGGAGTACGGGTTGTCACTTTTTGTTCTATGGCAATAGCTGGGCACAAACCTTTAATATAATCCACATCTGGCTTTCCCATTCTAGACATAAACTGCCTTGCATAGGAAGATAAACTTTCCGCATAACGGCGTTGCCCCTCGGCAAAAAGGGTGTCAATTGTTAAAGAGGACTTTCCGCTACCTGAAACCCCTGTTACCACAATCAATTTGTTCCTTGGAAATTCAACAGATACATTTTTTAGATTATGCACCCTTGCTCCAACCACTTCGATGGTGTCTTGCTCCTTCTTTCCCTCTGCTTTCTTTGTTACAGCCATACTACAAAAATAACACCAACGAGGCCTAATTGGTTGTATTCATCCAGAATATTATTTTAAATAATGAAATGTGGATATCCTAGAAACAAATTTCTTGTTTCCCACAAATACGATTTGGGTACAATAAGCTAGTAATTTTCCAAAACTAATCCAAGGTAGCCCCTACTACCTGACCAAAGAAGAACCTTTAAAAAACAAACATGAACAAAGTAGTTGAACTGACAGACAACGAATTGATCCAATCTTTCCAAGGAGGTAATACCCGTGCCTTTGATGCCTTGATTGATCGTTACCAAGAAAAAATCTTCAATACCATTTTATTTATGGTGAAAGACAGTTATTTGGCTGAAGATTTGATCCAAGAAATTTTTATCAAAATCATTGACAACTTAAAGCAAAGAAAATACGCTGAAGAAGGCAAATTCCTTCCTTGGGCTTTAAGAATAGCTCATAATTTTTGTGTAGACCATTTTAGAAAAGTGAAACGTACACCCGTTATTAAAACGAGTGACGACCAAGATATTTTTGAAGTGATTAAGCACACCGATCATTCTGCTGATTATAAAATGACCCGTGCTCAAACGCATAAAAATATTCAAGAACTAGTTGGCTTGTTACCAGAAGAACAAAGAGAGATCATTGTATTAAGACATTATGCCAATTTAAGTTTTAAAGAAATTGCCACTTTAACCAACTGTAGTATCAATACCGCTTTGGGAAGAATGCGTTACGGATTAATTAACTTAAGAAAAATGATGAACGAGCGTGGCATGACGATGTAAGTTTATAATTTTACTCCTCAACAAAAAAAGAAGGCCCCGTTTGGGGCCTTCTTTTTTGATGCAACTAAATTATTTTTTCTTCGCACTACATTTTAGCCATGCTAGGTACTGTTGAATATCTGGTGTATAACCAATTGGATTAGATTGTAGCACTTGGTCTGGACTCAATACCACATACAAAGGTTGAGAAGATTGATTAAAGTTCTCAGTCTCAAATGTGGCCCATAAATCAGCCACTGTATTGATTTGCTTTTGCTGTCCGCCTTGTGTCGTGTAAACAAATCGTTCTGCTACGGGTAGATTCGCACGATCATCTACATATAAGGATAATAAAATAAAGTTTTCTTTAATAAAACTTTGAACCGATGGATCTGTCCATACCTGCTCTTCCATTTTTCGACAATTCACACATGCCCAGCCAGTAAAGTCAATCAAGATTGGCTTTTGTTGCGCTTTCGACATAGTTAATGCCTTTGTATAATCATTTACCACATCCGCTTTTAAACCATGACTAGTACTATCTGTTGCAAATAAGCTATAATGTGTTGGAGGAGGGAACCCACTTAATAATTTTAAGTTGTTCGCATTTTTAGGCATCAGGCCTGCACCCAAATAAATTGCAAAACCCAAAACAAACGCCCCAAATAATTTTCTTCCAAATGCAATCTTAGCTCCTTTTACATCATGCGGTAATAAAAGGAAGCCAAAAAGATAAGCACTTAATCCAAGGCTAATTAAAATCCATATGCCTATAAAGACTTCTCTTTTTAATAACCCCCAATGTTGAACTAAATCCGCATTTGATAAAAATTTAAATGCCAAAGCTAATTCCACAAATGCCAAAACTTTTTTCACCGTATCTAACCAACCACCAGACTTAGGTAAACTTTGTAACCACTGAGGGAAGATAGCAAATAAAGTAAAAGGCAAGGCCAAGGCCAATCCAAATCCTGCCATGCCCTGAGTTAATGCCCAAGCACCACCCTGCAAAGAGCCCACTAATAATGTACCTAAAATTGGACCAGTACAAGAAAATGAAACTATTGCCAATGTGATGGCCATAAAAAAGATACCACCCAAACTTCCTAAGCCACTCTTTGCATCCGCTTTATTAGCAATACCAGATGGTAAACTAATTTCAAAATAACCAAAGAAGGAAATAGAGAAGAAGATGAAAATAGCAAAGAAAGCAATGTTTAACCAAGCATTGGTAGAAATGCTGTTGAAAATTTCTGGTTGTACATTTCCAACAATATGAAAAGGCACACTCGCAATTACATAAATTAAGAAAATACTCAATCCATAGATCAGTCCATTTTGTATACCCTGCTTTCTTGTTTTAGATCTTTTGGTAAAAAAGGAAACTGTAACAGGTATCATTGGAAACACACAAGGTGTTACCAAAGCAATCAATCCGCCCAAAAAACCTAAAAAGAAAACGCCCCATGCACCACTATCAGCGCTTGCACTACTTGTAGTTACACCACATGCATCAGCTGGCGCAATACGAGCTGATTCTGGTAATAATATCCTAAACTGACTCCCTTTTTGTCCATAGGCCAATGGCATTGCAATAGGCAATTCCAAAATGTAAAATTGCTTACCTTTCCCTACATTCAATACAAGCACGCCCTTAAGGCTATCTGGCTGAAATCCGCTTATTTGAACGTCTTGCAACAATTCAAACTGACCTGTAAAGGATTTAGCTTTGGTAAACAATACATCTTTTTGTTCTGTAGAAGCCACTGAAAATGCTGGCTTATTTTTGGGCGTGGCTGTTTCTAAATCGAATCTTAAACTTGGCGCCTCTACGCCTTCTGCATTGGCATCATACACTTTCCATCCTTCTTGTACCTGAAGGGCTATTTTTACCGTATATACTGTATCGTTTACAGGTTTAATTTTTACAGCTGCTGTTGCAATACTATCCGTTTGAGCCTGTAACTGAGTTGCAGTCAAAAACAAAGCAACCCATGTAAGCATTATATTTCGCATTTTTATAATTGAATGTGAAGCATTAAGCGATTAGAATTAAATCAATGGTTATTCAATTTCTACTTCAAAATTTTGTTTTGTTGGAGGTAAACATCTTTCTTCATTACAAACCATGTATTCAATCGAACCTGTTAACTTTGTTTTAGTAGCCACTTTTAGATTAATTGCCTGTATGAATTGCACTTTGCCGCCAAAAGATCCAATAACAGCACCAAAGTTTTTATCAAATTTCTTTTCCAATTTACCCACTTCTTTGGTTGCTCCTTTTAACACAATTAATGGATTCTTTGAAAATTGAACTGTAGTTGGAACTGGCCCCTTTTTTACAAATTGAGAATAGATATGCCATGGTGCATCTACATTTGCAGTTAGCACTACATTGTATTGCTTATCTGCAACTTTTACTACTTGATAAGACCATTTAACTGGTGCTAATTTTTGAGTTTGACCTTGTATTGCAAAAGTCATGACAAATAAAGCTAGTAGTATTTTTTTCATTTTATATTTTTTAAAATTGTATCAACTGTTTATACTATTGTAGCTAGTTATATTGCTGCTACACTTTTTAATAAACCTAATAATTCAAACACTTTCACACCATCTGTATTACTCAAAGCAGGTTTAGTTGCTCTTTCTGGATGCGGCATCATGCCAAACACATTTCTATTAGCATTACAAATACCTGCAATGTCCATAATCGCACCATTTGGATTAGCAACACCACCAATTGTTCCCTGTTCATCACAATAACGGAAAATAATTTGTTTGTTTTTTTCTAAACCAGCTAATGTAGCTTCATCGGCAAAATACCTTCCTTCGCCATGTGCTATTGGAATCTGTAATGGTTCACTATTTTCTGATTTTATAAATACATTTTTACAAATAAACTGCTGATTGGCATTTTGCAATAAAGCTCCTGGTAATAAACCTGACTCACATAAAATTTGAAAACCATTACACACACCTAACACTTTGCCACCTTTGTTAGCAAATTCAATCACCGATTGCATCATAGGGCTGAATTTTGCAATCGCACCACAACGTAAATAGTCTCCGTATGAAAATCCCCCTGGCAACACAATACAATCTTCTGTATTAAAATGTGATAAATCACTGTCTTTATGCCAAAGCATTTGCACTTCAAATCCAAGGTCTTTTTCTAATGCATCTTGCATGTCTCTATCACAATTTGAACCAGGAAAAACTAATACACCAAATTTCATAGTATAAGCTTAAAGTATTGAGTAAAATTGAACTACAAATGTACTTAAATAAGCTTTGATAAAAAGCCCAAATTCTACACTTAAAAAAGGTGGTTATACACAATTAGGCCAGCCGAAATCCAAAAAAAGACATTAGGCACTAATAACTGCTTTGGGACTGCATAACAAAAGCTTATAAAGCTTGCTAAAGGCGTTAATACGATGGCAGAAGCGTATAAAGCTTGTGTAGAGAAAATAATTGGCTGGAAAAAAGTCACTAATAAGGTCAACAGCATCACGCCCCAGTATTTTCTAACTTGAATGATGAATCGATTTTGTTGATCCTGCCAAAAAAACAAACCAATTAATAATTGTAAGCCTATAATCACCAAGGCTAATCCTGATTTTAAATCCAGGCCAGCTAATGGATTTTTCCAATCTAGTTTGGGTAAAAAAGCAGTAAAAGCGGCGGCAGAATCTGTTAAAAATACATAGGTAAAAACAAAATAAAAGGGTAGTAAAATTCCCATGATTAAAACTAGCCACTCAGTTAATCTAAAAGGCCTAATAATAGCTAAAGCAAAAACCACAACAGGTATTAAAATGGCAATAGGCTCATATAATAAAATTGAAAAGCCAACAATTAATCCAATATTAAATTCTAAAGTTTTCGGTTGTGTTTGATCGTATAGTCGATTCAATTTTACCAAAATCCAAATGATCAAAACATTTGCAATCAATCCTGAACTTATAGCATCCCAAAATGGAAATAAGGCAGTTAACAATACAAAAGTGAATGCAGGTAAGTAACTCACCTGTTGGAACATTTTAAATCTACTTACTAAAATATTCAACCTTAGTGCTTGTGTAATCACAATCACATGAAACAGAACGATCAATGCCAATGGCGGCAAAGGTTGAATATAATGGAATAATAAATAAGCCAATAAGCCATCCGTAGGGTTCGCAATTACAATAGGTGATTCCCAGTAAAAATGAAAATGTAGGAGTACACTTAGTACAACTAAGAAAAGTAAATTAATATCAGACCTATCCTTAAATAAGAATACCATAAATTATTGAATCGTAATTTTAGCAAATCCTAATTTGCCTTTCGATTGATAAGGTAGGATCGCCTCTTTTTCACCCACTTGCTTTAGAGACCTTGGCATCCATTCAATTTGTTTTTCGTTCAAAAGTATGTTACTGCCTTGCACTATTTCATTCGTACTAGTTAGTTTGCGATGCACTAGTTGTTTAACTCCTTTTGATTTCTGATAGTATAAGAAATGGATGCCAGACGCATTAACAATTTGTCCATAACCAATAAACTGATCTACGTTTAAATCTGATTGTTGCTTGTCAATTGTCTTTACAGATTGAATGTTCCCGCTTGCATCAAAATTTAAAATAGCCACTTTCCCAGCACTATAGGTAACAGAAGGATAGCCAAAACCTCCAAAAGGATGCATCATCCAACTGTTCCAACCCCAACCCCAGCCAAGACCCCAGCCTGGGCCCCATCCCCATGGACGCATCATGCCCCAGCCGAACCTTGCCCAAGGATAGAACCCAAATGGTCGATTCCAATAACTAAAAATAAATGGATTATAAAAAGGCCCTCCCCAATAATAATCCCATCTAGAAAAAGCATTTCTGTTAGTCGTTGTTTTAGCAATTTCAGCAATCACTGTAAAACTTCCATCCGCTTTTGGCTGCACTTGATCAAAATAATAATCATCAAAAGCCTTACGGTTATTTTTTCTATCTTTTACCACTTCTCTAATGGCATCGGTAAATCGACTTGCATTACTGATTGTATTTTGCCTGCGTTGGATATCCCAGACAAATGTATACATCCCTTCTATTGATCCTTTCTTTTCTGTTGCATAAAATGATTGAACCAATACGGTTCCATTCTCATTATTGATTTTTAGACGGATATCATCAAGTAATATGTTATTGTTTACTATTGGTGTCTCAATAACGTCTGAGCCGTCTGCAGCCATATATAACAAACTAACTACTGGCGCAGCATTAGACTGCTCAACATTCCTTAAACAAAATAAATTCCCTTTATTGTCTAATGCAAAATCTGAAAGATTACTTTTTTTATTTTGTGCATTGATGTTAATAGTTGCTTCATTTAACAAACCAAATGGCGTACTCAATGCCATCGTTTTAACTTTGATAGATGAAGGATTTGTTGTGTTGACACTAAACAAGAGCAACTTGGATCTATCCTGACTCTCTAATAAATTAAAAATTTTAGTACCCGTACCTGGTCTAATTTTTTCTGCCGTATCGACCACAGTAGGGCTACCTATCAATTGTGCTTTTTCATCAAGTTCAGCAACCATTGCATACATCGTTGTTGCTACTTGGTATTGATAAAATGCATACACTCTATTAGACTTGGTAACAAACTCTATCGCATTCATTTTTTTGGGCAAAAAAGCCAAATCGTTTTGTTGCACTAATTGCATTTGATCATTATACTGCGCAATCGTCGCAATTCCTTCATTATTTTTATAAACCCAATATCGACCATCCACTTTTCCTAATACTTCGTATTGCATCTGGTCTTTATCTGTTTTTTCGATACCAGACAAAACATAAGATTGTGCCGCAACGCCTTGCAGACCTGCCAAAATAAAAGCGATTAATGATAAAAATGATTTTAGCATAGAATACAATTTAGAACACAAATTTAATGCATTAATGTATCTATGGCTTTAGATTTTTGTTAAAAGAACGCGATTTGTTGTCACTGACAAATGGTAGCTTGCCCCCAATTGCACGGGCATATTATCCAATTCATGACTGATAGGGAAATCAAAACAAATTGGATAGTTCACCTCTTTGGTAAGGCGAAGTATCATAGCTATAACAGTTTCACCAAATGCAGTTGCTTCATCTTGCATATCGGTAAATCCCCCTACCACAAGGCCCGCTAATTCATCCAATAACCCCGCATTTTTACACTGTATCAACATGCGGTCTACATTATAATGAAATTCACCCAAGTCCTCAATACATAAAATTTTTCCTTTGGTATCCAATTGATTTTCACTTCCAATTAAATGGGTAATTAAGCATAAATTACCCCCTACCAATATCCCATCAGCTTCCCCAAGCTTATTGTATGGATGCACTTTAGCTTCCACTGGCTGTGCATTACCTTCCAACATTTGCTTCAAAGCCATAATATAGGGCAAACCAGCATCTCCTTTACCAAAACCTGCTGACATGGGTCCATGAATACTTTGTATACCCTGCTTCTGTAACGCTGCATGTAATACTGTGATATCGCTAAAACCAATGATCCATTTTGGATTGACTTTAAAATTTGTAAAATCAATCCCGTTAATAATTCTACTCAATCCATACCCGCCACGGGCACATAAAATGGCATGAATTTCAGGGTCGTCCATCATGGATTGTAATTCTTTTTGTCTATCCAAATCTGTGGCCGAAAAATGACCAAACTTAGTCCCTACAGTAGACCCAATCTTCACTTGATAACCCCAGGATTCAAGGATATGCGTACAAATAGTCACTCTTTCCATAGGGATAGAACCAGCCGGACAAAGAATGCCAATGGTGAATCCAGGTGCCAATCGAGGAGGTTGAATCATACCGCAATATTAAGTACTTTTGCAGGAATGAACACGCCTAAAAGATATTTGATTACAGCAGCGCTTCCTTATGCAAATGGGTTAAAGCATATTGGCCATTTAGCGGGTGCCTATTTACCCGCTGACATCTATGTACGTTATTTAAAAGCACAGCAAAGAGATGTGGTTTTTGTTTGCGGAAGTGATGAACACGGAACTGCTATTCCTATACAAGCAACCAAGGAAGGCACTACCGCCCAAGCAATTATTGACAAATACCATCCTATCATCGAACAAAACTTCAAGGATTTAGGTATCGCCTTTGACATCTACCATAGAACTAGTGATCCTTTGCATCATGAAACTGCTTCCGAATTTTTTAAAAACCTGGAAGCGAAAGGGGATTTAGAAACAAAAACATCTGAACAATATTTTGACGAAGCTGCCAATACATTTTTAGCAGATCGTTATATCAAAGGCACTTGTCCTAGTTGCGGGCATAAAGAAGCCTACGGAGATCAATGTGAAAAATGCGGTAAGACTTTAAGCCCTGAAGAGTTGATCAACCCGGTGAGTACTTTAAGTGGACAAGCCCCTATCAAAAAAGAAACAACGCATTGGTATCTGCCACTGAATAGACATGAATCATTTTTACGTGAGTGGATTTTAAAAGACCA
Organism: uncultured Sediminibacterium sp.; assembly: GCA_964492205.1. Lineage (GTDB taxonomy): Bacteria > Bacteroidota > Bacteroidia > Chitinophagales > Chitinophagaceae > Sediminibacterium. The sequence goes on along the minus strand of CAZBJP010000042.1, from coordinate 3,740 downwards.
CGCAAATGATTGGCGACCTGCAGTCGTTGGTCAATGTAAAAGTTGGATTGAAGGCGGTTTACAGCCAAGAGCTGTTACACGAGATTTGGATTGGGGTATTAAAGTGCCAGTTCAAGGTGGAGAAGGTAAAGTATTATATGTTTGGTTTGACGCACCCATTGGTTATATCAGTGCAACTAAACAATGGGCCATCAACCATAATAAAGATTGGTCTCCTTACTGGAATGACAAAGACACCAAATTGGTACACTTTATTGGAAAAGATAATATAGTTTTCCATTGCATCATTTTCCCTGTGATGTTAAAATTGAATGGACATATTTTACCAGACAATGTACCTGCCAATGAGTTTATGAATTTAGAAGGAGACAAGATGAGTACTTCTAAAGGATGGAGCATAGAGATGGATGACTATATTAAAAAGTGGATCAAAAAAGAAAACGGTGGTGATGGATTAGCAGATAGCTTACGTTTTTACTTAACGTCAATTGCGCCAGAATCCAAGGATAGTGAATTTACATGGAAAGGATTTCAAGAATCTGTGAATGGAGAATTGGTCAGCATTTTTGCCAATTTTGTGAATAGAACTTGGGTGTTAATGCACAAATTATGCCATGGCAAAGTGCCACCATTCCATACCGAACTGATTAATGCAGAAGTAATAAGCAACAATGCAACTGATAGCTTCAAAGGCATGATGGAAGCAGTAAAGGAGTCCAAAGAAAAGATCACAAGCTTATTGGAGCAATATAAATTTAGAGAAGCACAATTTGAATTAATTGACCTTGCTAGAAAAGGCAATCAATATATGCAAAAGCAAGAGCCTTGGATTGTTGCAAAAACTTTAGATCAGAATCCTGACGCTCAAAAAATCATCGACAATACAATGCATTGCTGCTTGCAATTATGCGCTAACCTAGCCATTCTTGCACATCCATTCATTCCTTTTACAGCAAAGAAAATGTGTTACATGATGAAGGTGGTTGATAGAATGTTGAACTGGGAAAATGCAGGCAAATTTGATTTGCTTAAAGTAGGTTATGCTTTACGTGCACCAGAATTATTATTTAGAAAAATAGAGAACGAAGAAATTGAAGCAGAACTAGCACAACTACAAGCCAATGTAGCCGCTAAAAAAACAACTATGGAAAACACTACAGCACCAATCGAAAATATTAAAAACGATAGCTTGAAACCTGAAATCGTTTTTGATGATTTTGGAAAAATAGATTTACGCGTAGGCACGATCATCGAAGCAAAAAAAGTAGAGAAGGCGGATAAGTTATTGGAACTTTTGGTTGACCTTGGATTTGAACAAAGAACCATCCTTTCTGGCATCGCGATGCATTTTAAACCAGAAGAAATTATAGGTAAGCAAGTGACGATTGTAGCTAATCTAGCACCTCGCAAAATGCGCGGTATCGAAAGTAAGGGAATGATTTTAATGGCAGAAGACGCAGCAGGCAAATTGTACTTTGTACAACCAAGTGAAGCGATCGCTGCTGGAAGTACAATTGCTTAGTTTTTATATTCTTTTCTATCTATCTTGGATTATGAGAAAATATACTATTCCATAGCGAACCTTCGAGCAAAGCGAGCGGAGAGCCTAGCGATAGGTATATTTTCTCATGAATTCTATAATAGTAAGCATATAAAAAAGGCCCCAAAACTTGGGGCCTTTTTTATTAAATTTTAAGCTGATAATTTTCTCAGCCGTATATTTTACGAAAGGGCGAGAAAATTAAATACATTCTTTAAGTTCTTTCTCTGTATAAGCGAGTCCATATTGTTTCAACACATCGTCTGGTACGCCCTGCCATTGATTCGGCACATTACCCATATACCCAAGGTCTTTCACTCCAATTTCTGAAGTGTAAAAACCTGTAGTCACTAAGTCTCTCATTTTATTAAAGAAACTCACGCCTTGTGCCACTTCTGGCTTCGCTTTTTTAGGATAAGCAATCTCGTCTACAATGCCTATTTGTTGTTCATGCGTACAGCTTACAAAAGATTTACCATGCTTGTTAAAGCTATGCAGGTCTAACCATCTCAAACCACCTCTTACAGGTACTTGATGCTCTGGCATATCTTTCACTATGAATTCGATGAACTCAGGCACTTTCGCTTCTGAGGCAGAACCACTGGTTTCATCCTTTGGCATGATGATATCACCCAATACAGTAATGGTAGCCATCTCATGTTCATCAAAGAATTTTGGTTCTGCATTCACTTTCACCAAATAATCTTTCTCCTCTTGCATGCGGTCATCTAAGTTGTATTCGGTTACTGTTGTCTTTTCACTTTTACAAGCATCTAATACAACGCTAGCTGAAACCGTACCAAGAATCAATGCTTTGATGGATTTTCTTCTGTCCATAATATTTAGTTTAACAAAATCAATGAATTAAAATTTTTAGCCACCTTATTATTTTTATTGAGATTACAGAAATAAAAATCTAAAGATTTTGTTTCTGTAACTGATCAAGAATATATTCTGACGTGCGCATTGATAATGCCAAAATAGTCCAAGTAATGTTCTTGTCTGCTTGAGACGTAAACACAGAACCATCTACACAGAATAAATTTTTACAATCATGTGCTTGTCCCCATGCGTTCAAAGGAGCAGTTTTTTTATCTGCACCCATTCGCACTGTACCAGCTTCATGAATGATATTGCCTGGATTAGACAAACCATAATTATTACTTGCGTCATCTTGGTCACCCCATGTAATCACTGCACCCATCTCATGCATGATTTCACGGAAGGTTTCCTTCATGTGTTTTGCTTGTTTGATTTCA
>CAZBJP010000042.1:0-931 GCA_964492205.1 uncultured Sediminibacterium sp. | reverse complement strand
GATCAATTTTACAAGGGTTTTCAAATCGAGGCACTGCTTCTCCACGTCCACCCATTCCTACACTTGCCCCATAAAAGAAACGTACGTCTTCTTTTAATGAGCTACCGTATCCACCTTCTTCTTTGGTTTTGCCATTCACTTGGAATTTTCCATTTAATCCTTGCATACCCATACCAAAACCATAATTCGGTTGACTCATCCCCCCCCAATATTCGATATGGTATCCGCGAGGGAAATCCAATTTCTTATTGTCCAACCACCAAGGGGTATACACATGCATACCACCCACACCATCTTCATTGTATCGCTTCCGTCCCATTAAATTAGGAATCACACCACCTAATGCAGCACCTGTCGAGTCATGTAAATAATGCCCCACCACACCTGAACTATTGGCTAATCCATTAGGGTGCTTTTGTGATTTTGAATTCAACAATAAACGTGCAGTTTCACAAGTACTAGCGCCAAGGATGACCACTTTAGCATTAATCTGGTATTCTTGCTTATCTGTTTTATTGACATAAGAAATACCTTTTGCTTTACCTTCATTATCTGTTAACACTTCGCGTGCCATAGCACCTGTGATTAAATCCACATTCCCTGTCATCACAGCTGGTTTCACCAAGACAGAGGAAGAAGAGAAGTCACCATACACTTTACAAGATCGATTACATTGACCGCAGTAAAAACAAGCACCACGCTCGTCGTTAATTTTCTTTGTTAAAATAGATAAACGTGAAGGAATCACGGGAATATTGATACCTGTTGCTGCTTTTTTAAACATCAATTCATGCAAACGTGGTTTTGGAGGTGGCAAGAAAATACCATCTGGATCATTTTCCAAACCTTCGTTGGTACCATATACTCCAATCAATTTATCAATCTTATCATAATAAGGCTTCACGTCTTCATAACCAATTGGCCAATCATC
>CAZBJP010000041.1:853-14301 GCA_964492205.1 uncultured Sediminibacterium sp. | reverse complement strand
TAGAGTGGTTGGAGAAGCTGATTGACCATGTGTCCTAGCTAATAAAGGTACTTTCTTCCACTGCTTCGCAAATAGATATAATTTGTTTTGTAAATTAATATAAGCTGGTAAAATTTCAGACTCCATAGCGTTTTTCCAACTCAAAGGAATGGCAGTGTTGTTGATATCTTGAGAAGTTAATCCAAAATGGATCCATTCTTTTAAGCCACTTGCTTTATGTAGGTCTAGAATTTCCTTTAAAAAATATTCAACTGCTTTCACATCGTGGTTAGTGGTAGCTTCAATAGTTTTAATTTTAGCAGCGTCTTCCTCCGAAAAATTATCAATTACTTCTAGTAGTGCCTTCCTTAAACTTGCAGGCAGTTTAAAAAACTTTTTATCAGCTAAAAATAAAAAATAATGCACTTCTACTAGCACCCTATATTTAATAAGGGCAAATTCAGAGAAATAGGCACCTAGAGCTGCAGTCTGTTTGTGGTAACGTCCGTCGATAGGGGATATAGCGCTTAATTGAGACATATAGTTTGCTTTAATACAATTTGTATTTGGTATCTTTGTACAAAGTTAATTCAATTGGACAAGAGATGGCGCATTGGGGTGGTAAGTTATTTCAACACACAGCCCTTATTATTGGGGATAGAAAAAGCTAATTTTTTATCAAAAATAGAATTGGTCAAAGATTATCCAGCCAATATTGCGCAATCATTGATTGACGGGAAGATTGATATTGGTCTTGTACCTGTGGCGATTACACCCTTATTATCTAATCCCCATATTGTTGCTGAATACGGGATTGGCACAAGAGGTAAAGTAGCTTCAGTTGCTATTTTCAGTCAAGTGCCAATCGAGCAAATTGAAGCCATTTATCTTGACTATCAAAGTAGAACTTCCGTACGTTTGGCGCAAATCTTGTTAAAAGAATTTTGGAAAAAAGAAGTACAATTTTTAAAAGCGGAGGAAGGTTATATTCAGTCTATTCAGGGTACAACTGCTGCCGTGATTATTGGAGATAGAGCTCTAGCCAATTTATCGAAGTTTAATTTTGTATATGACTTAGGAGAAGCATGGTTAATTCATACAGGTCTACCATTTGTATTTGCAGCTTGGATGTCTAATCAGCCCATTCCTGAATCCTTTCAAATTTTATTTAATCAAGCGAATGCTTATGGAATAGAGCATGTACAAGAAGTATTACAACAACTTCCTGATAGAACGCATGATTATGATATGGAACAATATTATACTAAAAATATCGAGTATAAATTAACCGATGATATGCAGCAAGGAATGCGCTTGTTCTTAGAAAAAGCAAAGCAATTAGCGTCTTAAAAATCCGAATACTTTATTCTTTAGAACACCTTGAACTAGATCTTTGAGTTCCGGTGCAGGATTGATCCAAATTAATAATCCATAGAAGCCCAATCCATAAATAGTCGACTTGATTGTGATGTTCAAAAGAAAATTAGATACAGATGGAATTTTGTAGATAAGAAACATGAAAGCAATACTTAATAGTAAAAACAAACCATGTTGTAAGGTATAGGGTTGCAAATTAAATTTCTTATATAAAAATAAAAAGCGTACACTATTGTACAATATTAAAGCGGCTAAATTGGAATAAGCTAAACCAATTAGTTGGTAATGACTAATCAAATAATAGTTTAGTGGGATAGATAAGACAATGTAAAATAGATTGGTAAAAAAGTCAAATCTCCAATAATTAGAAGTGCCAATAATTTGGCCATTCACGCCAGTAGCTAAGTCAATTAATTTAGCCAGCCCCATGATAAAAATAAGTGGTACTAAAGCGTCGTAGCCACCACTTTCTTTATGACTAATCCAGTTTAAAAAGGCAACTAAATTTTCAATATTCAACCATATAAGGCCAAATAGCATTAAGCCAACAGCTAAAAGATTAGATACGCTTTTATGATAGACATGTTTAATATTGGCAAAGTCTTTATCCTTCCATGATTTAGCCAAAACAGGAATACTGATGGCTGTTAAACTTCTTTGAGGAATTTCCATGATTGCAGCGACATAAGTAGCAATGGCAAAAATAGCTGCATCACTCAATCCTCTTAAGCCCACAATCATAAAGGTATCATTGGTTCTTGCGAGTAAATTAAAGAACTGACCAGCAAATACAAATAATGCAAAATTTAGCATCTTACCTTTCAAGCGTTTTGTTACGTTGCTAATGCGAAAGCTTCTAAAAGACCATTCATGTGATTTAGACAAGTTATAAATTAATAATAAAGTAGGGATAACATAGATGCCGCTGAAAAATAAAATGAACTGATCAAAGTTGAGCCACTTCAACCCAAAAGCAAGGATCAGTAATGTTGTTAAAATCCTGATGGCAGTCTCTCTTAAGAAATTGGTCAACACCCCTTTTTGTAAGCCCCAAGCAAATGCCTCTAGCCAATAAAAGATGAGCAAGAAAAAGGTGTAAGGATATATATAGTTGAAATAATTAGCTAAGCTAGGCGACTTACCTAATTTTCGGATAATGAAATCTTTATTCTCCCAACCTATCCACAATAGTAAACCAAAGCCAATAAGGTTAATGATCAAAGTTAAAAAAGGTAATTCGTTTTTCTTAGGTCCTAAGTAATGCGTGTAGAATGGGAAAAATTTATAGACTACTGGAAGGGTGCCTAGTGTACAAAATACGGAGAGGGTAGCGCCGATATCAATCATGGCTCTAATAAGACCCTGGTCATTTTTGGAAAAAAATAAGGGGAATAGTACTAGTAGATTCACTGCACCTATCACAAAACCAATCATGATAAATATAGACGACTTAATACCTTGTTTTTGGATAATACCCATGCTACAAATATATTGTAAATAAGCCTAAGCGGGTTCGCTTTACTTATACTTCTTAGTTAACCTGTTTTTAAGCATTTTCCATATCATCTGGAAAGAAACACGAGACTCGGTATATAGCACTTCTTTATGGTCAATCAATGTACTAAGACATTCAGTATACCAATCTTTGTGTTTTTCAACTATATATTCAATAATCTGCTTTCTGTTCGGATGGGTATCGTTGGCTAATGTAGACTTATTGGTTTGTCTATAATACAATAAAAATTCAGGGATTAGGTGCACATTCCATTTGGCTTTTGTCATACGGATATAAAATTCCCAATCCTCGTAGCCCAGCTTCATATTTTCATCATATCCACCAATTTGATCCCATGCCGATCGGCGCACCATGGCGCAAGCAGGGCACTGATTGGAGAATAGGAAATTAAAAGCATTGCCTCCTCTTGGTTTTGCTTTTCCAGTTCGATTACCAAAGTATTGAATATAGCTTGTAACAACGCCTATGCTTGGATCTTTTTGAAAGACTTCGATTCCTTTTTTAAAGAAACTAGGATCAAAATAATCATCTGCATCTAAAGCGACAATAATATCTCCTTTTGCATGTGCTACACCATAATTTCTAGCTGCTGACATCCTCCCATTCATTTTATGTAATACCTGAATTAAAGGATCTTGTTCTAATTCTTTTAAAACCTCAATGGTTCCCATATCGGTTGAACCATCATTTACAATGATAATTTCATCGGCAGGGGTAGATTGCTTTTTGAGTTGAGCAATGGTCTCTGGCAAATAACTTCCATCATTATAACAGGGTATGATAACACTAATCATATTGCAATCTAATGTTTTTGTTTATAACAGAAGATGTTTAATTGAACATCATAAGTTGTGCCTGTTTGCTTTTGATAAAATGGGCTGGTCAGTTGATCCGCAGCCATTTTGATGTATACTTTAAATCCAACAGATTCAACTTGTTCTAGTAGCGTGTATAATTGTTTGGTTTGATCCACTGTGCCATGGTATTCTAAAAAGAAATTGTCTACATTTTTGAGCCCACTTAAACAATCAGCTACTACTTGGAATTCAGCGCCTTCAATATCCATTTTCAAGAAATCAATCTGTTCAAATTGATCTAAGAATGTGGCAAGTCGAATGGCTTTTACTTTATGTTCACTAAAATTGGTCAGATCAATATGGCTGCCTTCAGATCCTTTATTTGAAAAGGAAAGGGTGGTATCTTCTATCCAAACAGCAGCTTGGTATAATAGGGTATTGTTGAAGTCATTCGCTTTTATATTCTGTTCTAATAATTGAAACAATGTTTCATCAGGTTCAAAAGCGTGAAGGATTGCATTGGGATAGATTGTTTTAAAGTAGAGGCTGCTTAATCCTATATTTGCGCCACAATCAATAATGATTGGTTGCTCGTTTTTCGCTTCAAATCGATAAATTTCATCCACAAATAATTCTTCATAAGTCTTGATCAACTCATAAGGACGTTTGTAAAATACTTTGAACTGATGGAATGTAAATGACTTTGTCTGCCGATCCTCCTGGTGCTTCAGTATTTTTTTTTGTAACCATGAAATTTGTTGGAATCGGGGCTTGTGTTTTGAAGGGGTTAGCTTTTTTCGAATCCCCTTTAGTATATTTGTAATAAACATAAATTTTTGTTTGATGACTGAACACCTGATCTCAATTTGTATACCTGCTTATAAAAAGCCTGAATATGTGGTGCGTGCCATTCAGTCCATTTTAAAACAATCATATAAAAAAGTAGAAATCGTTATTTCGGACGATTCTCCAAACGAGGATATAAAAATAGCGATTCAGCCTTATATTTCTGAGGTGGACATTAAATATTATCATAATGAACCTGCTTTAAAAAGTCCAAAGAATTGGAACAATGCCTTGAATAAGGCTACAGGTGATTATGTCATGTTATTGCATCAAGACGATTGGTTGCATGACCCTAATGCACTAGAAATTTATGTAGCCAGTTTCAAAAGTCACCCTAAAGCAGGGTTTGTTTTTTGTAAGAACACGGCTATTCAACCAGATGGGGTAAAACTAAATCTTCAAGCCATTAAGTCTTTATTGGGGAATATGGATCAAAAGCCACATCATATTCTAAGAGCGAATGTTATTGGACCGCCTAGTAATGTGATGTTAAAACGTTCTATTCCTATTCGTTACGACGAAAATTATATCTGGTTGGTGGATGTAGATTATTACGTTCAATTATTAGAAGCTGGGTATCAATATGTATACCTAGACCAGCATTTAGTGAGTATTGGTTTGCATGAAGATCAGACTACTGTTTTTTGTAGAAACAATGAAGATGTGATTGTGAAAGAAAATATCCATTTTGCACATAAGCTTGGCAATAAAGCTTTTTCGGATATCTTAATCTATGATTATTATTGGAGGTTGTTGCGTAATTATAAAATAAGATCAATTGACACTTTGCTCAATTATGGTGTTGAATCAACTAAATTACTCCAAGTGATACAATTAATGCTTGCATCACAATTACGCATTTCTCTAAAATTGTTGAATTTCGGGCCATTCTCAAAGTGCCTCATGTTTCTAAATTATCTACAAAGACCTAAATAAATCTTTGTACTGTAGCAGTTTCTTTTCTAGGTATTTCCAAGATAGTATGCCCAATAAAAAGGCAATCAAAGTGCTCGACCAGATTAATAGGGTGACTGATGGTTGAAATAAATAAATTATAGTTTGTTGAATAGGAAAGGCATAAAGGTAAATGCCATAAGAGGGATCTTCCAAATGTTGATGTATCCAGTTAGAAAGTCTAGAACTGCCTTGCCCAATATATATGACTAAATAAGGCCAAACAAAACATAACCAAATTGGATTTGGTTGCAGGTATAAAATGCCAATTGTCACCATGCTTGCAAGGATAGCAATACCTTTTTTTAGAGGGATTGCCTCCCAGTTGATGGTTCCTAAAAAGGAACCAATGATAAAAAATAAACCTAGTTCAAAAATAAAATCAACCCTCATTTGAAAGTTAACAACTCTAAGATGATCAATAAAAAATAGATTCCCGATCAATAAAATTAAAATCATTAATACTAAGACAATTTGACTAGCTTTTTTGAACTTCCTAAGTGGGTATAGACTAAGCAATACTAGGTAAAATAAAAATTCAAATCCCATGGTCCATAGTGAGCCATTAATGGCTTGATTTGGTAATCGATCGAATACGCCATGTATTCTCCATTGATTACGATACAAAGTCAAGTTGTTTAAAATATACTGGATGGCTTCTGTTTTAAATTTAAAATAGGGGTATACTGGCTGATAAAGTAAGTAAACTAATCCAACAGATAGAAGTAGTACAACGATTAAAGCAGGGTAAATCCTTAATATTCTTTTCCATAAATAATCTAGCACATTAGGACTTCTGTTAAGACTTTTATAAATAAGGTAACCACTAATTGTTATGAATCCTTTTACGCCAAACCATGAAAAGTTAATATAATGATGAGTTGTTTCACAGAGCCAGTCACAACCTTGATTACCCAATAATACATAGGAATGAGAAAGAATCACTAACCATGCAAATAAGATTTTAATAAAATCGAAATTATTTGCGTTTCTTATTGCGGGGTTATTTGTTTTCATACTATCTACTACAAATATAAAAGGATTTAGTATCTTGGGCCATGCTTCTTTCTATTATTATTGTCAATTATAAGTCTACCCAATATATAGTAGATTGCCTGCATTCGGCAGGTGCCGCACTATTACAAAACAAATCGATTGAATGGATTGTGGTAGATAATAATTCACAAGACGATAGTGAAAATCTAATTTGCAAAAAATTTCCGACTGTCAGGTATATTCAAATGGGTTATAACGCAGGATTTGCAAGAGCAAATAATGCAGGAATAAAAATGTCAAATGGTGAACATGTTTTATTACTAAATCCCGATACCCTAATTTTAGAGGGTAGCATCCTTGAATGTGTTGATCGGTTGTCAAATTCAAGTCATGTAGCATGTGGAGTCCAACTTGTACATGCAGACTATACCCCGCAATTTTCTGGTAGTTTTTTTACGATTGGCGGCTTAAATCATTTATTAGAATTGCCTTATTGGGGTGCTGTCATTAAGGGGTTTGCTACTTTACTAAAAAAATCAAAACCTTCATTGATACAAGTTGAAAAAGAAGCAATGGTTGATTGGGTGAGCGGTGCTTTCTTAATGGTGAAAAAACAAGCTATTGATCAAGCAGGACTTTTAGACGAAGATTTCTTTTTATACGCAGAGGAAGTAGAGTGGTGTAGTAGACTTAGAAAATTGGGTTCAATTTGTCTTTATGGTGATCTTAGTATTGTTCACTTGATTGGTACATCAATTCAATCTGTGGCTAATTCAGCCGACAATAGCTACACCAACTTGTCAGATAAAAAAGGACTACAATTAATCGTATCTAATCATGTTCGTATCAGAAAGCAATACGGTGTTATTTGGTTTATTATTTTGTTGCTCAATTACACTTGGGCTATTCCATTCTCCTTTATAGCTAGTATGATAACACAATTGAAAAAAGGTAAACCACCATTCACTGAACTAAACTATTTAGTTGGATTTGCTCATAATATTTTTAAGCTTTGGACTTTATCGCCTATTATCATAAGTGGTAAACCATATTTTTATAAATGTATTTAAACTTTTAGCGTCCAATTAATCCCAATAAGGTGTCTATTCGAAATTGAATAACAGGCCAGGTTTTGGCAGGGTGTCCTTGCAAAGCATATTTTAAGCCTAAGATGATCGCTGCACCTAATTTAAAAAGGTACTCTATGATCTTTTTTTGAAAGGCCCAATGGCTTATTGCTTTTGTCCTGGACCTTTCACCTCGGCCAATACCACTTGCAACTCTGTATAAATAATCAGTTGTTAATTTTTTCACTTCTACGATATGCTCAACGATAATACTAGGGTCGTAATAAATTTTATGTCCTAGGGCCATTATTTTGTAAAATAAATCTTTCCCCTCGCCGCCAATCCTTAAGGTGCCTATAACACCTGGAATGGCACTGTTAAATCCGCCTACTAGATCAAATGTCTTTTTACAAACAATCATATTAGATTCAAGAGGATACTTGCCATTTTCAAAAGCACAAGCATGGGGTGCATAATCAAAGTTGCCAACCATACTAGAAACATAATAACTCATCCATTTAGGTGCTTCAGGTACATACCTTGGTATAATTCTTCCGCCAAATCCAACCCTTTCAGGGTGATTTTTTATGTGCTTAATGATTTGTTCAACAAAATCCTTGTTTGCAACAGCGTCATCATCTATGAAACAAAGCCATTGAGTTGCTGCTATTTCAGCACCAGTGTTTCTTGCAAAACTCGCACCCTGTTTAGTTTCTGTGGTATAGTAAAATTGGCCATTTGGATGTGCATCTCTCCATTTATTAAATACTTCAGGTGTACCGTCTGTCGAATTATTGTCAACTACTAAAACTTCAAACTGGTCTAAAGGAGCAGTTTGGGCATACAAAGCATCCAAGGCTTCCCCTAAATAGTCAGCTCGATTATAGCTACAAATTATAATGGAAATTTGCATCTCAATTAAGCTGTTTTATTTTTCTGAAACCATTTAAAGCCTGTAAGTCCAATTAGTAACCATAATAAAATAGAAGCGATGCCAGATGCTTTTTTAGAAGTGTCGATGGAAGAGGGACGGAACGCGAAATGAATTTCATGTTTTCCTTTTGGTACTACTAAGCCTCTTAATACATAGTTCGTTTTGATAATTGGTGTTTCGTTATTGTCAATATAGGCTTTCCAGCCAAGGTTGTAATATACTTCACTAAAAACAGCAAATTGGTCTTTATTGGAATTGGAGGTGTAGTAAACATCATCATTGTTGTTTCTTAATAATGTAATACTTGCACTACTATCGTAATCAATTTGAGCTAGGCTTGAAATTTTATCTTTCTCTTCGATAATGGCAGTATCTTTTGGATTGAAATTGTCTAATTTTTTCATCACAGCTGCTGGATCTTTTTCAAATTGAATGCCTTTAACAAACCAAGCATTTCCTAAAGCGTCCTTATTTGGAATGGTATCTTTTGCCATATCTCCAGTAATGATGTATTTGGTATTCATCATGTTTAAAGTAGGCAAACAATTAGGGAATTTATACCATTGATTTTCTATCAAGTCTTGGTAGATACTCAATTTTGCAGGATTATAACCGCCCACAGTTCTATGATGATAAGCTATTAATGCACCACCGTTGAATGAATTTGGAATGCCATATCTTAGGTCAAGTACTCTATAAAAACTGGTGTCTTTTTTTAAAGCAATATCTAGTGGTGTTAAATTGAACGCGGTTTCATTTTCCGTTTGCTCAATGAAATTCTCGCTTTTTAAATACTTCAAATTAATTTGGAATAAGTCTATCAAGGCTAACAAACCAATACCTACAAAAAATACTGTTTGATTAATTTGTTTTTTTACTACAAGTAAGACCAAAAGGCCAAGCAGCAATATATAAATAAATGCTTTAATGAGGTCCCCTTCAAACATAGTTTTACGATCTGCTACGACTGCATTCATGATTTCGTTAGCAGGAGTGAGGTAGGCAGTTCTTTGTGCAGGATCTTGAATTTGACTTGTCACCATTTCATTCCAGCTAGCCAATTTTTGAAGGTCTTCTTCATTCTTAAAATCAGAAGAAAAATAGATGCCTAAAACCAAAACAAAAATGGCTAATAGCAGTCCTATTCCAATTTTATACTTCTTTGTAAAACCTACAACACTTGTTTCTTTACTTAAAGCATCTGCTCCATATAATGCCATGATGCCCATCAGTAATGTTGGTATCACCATGATCATACTTGGTGCACGGAATTTATTATAGAAAGGGATATAATCTAAAATAAACTCATTAAACCCTTTCAAATAAGAACCAGCAGCTAATAAACAAGAAAGCAAAATTGTTGCGCCAATCCAAATTCTATGTGGGTTATTGTTATTAGAAAATCCAATGATTGCTAATAAACAAATAACGATACCAATGTATGGTGGGCCTGCGGTAAAGCCAATCCCTCCCCAATAAAATTGTAAAAAGCCTTGGAGGTTTTGTGCTAATTCTGGCTGCATCTGTTGTAACTGCTCAATTGCCTTTGATTGAGTTGGGTCAACAACATTTGGATCACTGCTTGCGCCATATAAATGAGGGAACATCAATACCAATGGCTCAGTTTTGAACATACTATAACTAAGTGCATAATCGCTATTCAAACCAGTTGCACTGGTTTTACTTTCTTTTGTCAGTAATGCACTTCCTCCTCTAATAGAGGCTTTTCCGTATTCATAAGTACTCACTAAAATTGGCGCATTGACTGCCAAGCCCAAAATTGCAGCAAATAATCCGGTTACTAAAGTGGTGTAAATCGCCTTGTAATCTCTTGCTTTAATCCATGTCACTAAATAGTAGATTGACATAAATAAAGCGATGATGATGCCATAGTAAGTAATTTGTAAATGGTTCGCTTGTACTAAAAGTGCAGTGGAAATAGCAGTCAACAAGCCGCCCCATATATATTCCTTTTTGAATAATAAAAATAGTGAACCTATAAAAAATGGCAAATAAGCAATAGCATGCATTTTTGTGATGTGACCTACAATTATGATCACGGGGTTATAAGTAGCATAACTATAAGCCAAAGCACCAACAATACTAATTATTGTATTGAATCCAAGAATTTGAGCTAAGAAATAAAATGCGATACTTGCTAAAAAAAATAAACTAATGGGCTCAGGCAAACCTAGCGTGAAAATTCGATCTAATACTCCAATAGAATAAGCGTATCCAACCACGCCAGTAATCTGGTAGGTAGGCATCCCGCCGAACATGCTATTCGTCCAAAGTGGCGTGTGTCCGTATTTTTCTCTAAAAATAAGGGCATCTTGAGCCATCCCTTTAAATTGTGTAATATCTGATTGTTGCAATACCTTGCCTTCCATGGCTGGTTTACAATAAACAATAGCCACAATAGCAAAAATGATAATCGCTAGTAAATGAGGTAATATAGACTTGAAGATGGTTTTCAACATAGGTTTTTATTGTAAAACAAACCTACAACTAAAAAGGCTTTTTTTGTACTTTTAGTAACTTGTAAATATCAACATTATGCAGCATCGACCTTTCTTGGCCTTTATTTCTAAAGTAGCAATTATTGCCAATCTGGTCTACCTGCTTTCAACCTTATTTTTATTTATAACTTGGCTTAAAATTCCTAGGGATATTGCTCAGTTTATTGCAGTCATGGGCCTAGAATTGGCTCCTTTTGTTAATCTAACTTTTGCGCTTATCCTTTTAATCCAATGGTTTCAAAAAAAAGTGATTAATTTACCTCAATGGCAAACTATTTTTAACCTAAGCTTGTTATTAATTCAAGTTGGCCTATTATTTATCTAAAAACAATTATGATCCATCAAATATTAAAAAACAAACCCACCAAACTTTTCTTAGGCATTACTGCTTTTTTTGTGGCTAATGCTTTGATTGCTGAATGTATAGGAGGGAAAATTTTTTCTTTAGAACGTGTGTTTGGATTTGAGCCTGTAAACTTGACTTTGTTTGGAGAAACTGGTTTGGCATTCAATTTAACTTGCGGTGTTTTACTTTGGCCTTTGGAATTCGTCATTACTGATATAGTGAATGAATATTATGGGCCAAAGGCAGTTAGAAGAATTAGTTTGATCGCTGTTGCATTGATTAGTTATGCCTTTTTAATGTTTTATTTGGCAATGTCTGTTGCCCCAGCAAGTTTTTGGGTGGAGTCCAAAATGCAAAATGGGGTACCAAGTATGCAGTTGGCATTTGAAGCCATTTTTGGCCAAGGGATGTGGATTATTATTGGTAGTATCATAGCTTTTATGGTAAGTCAATTGATTGATGTGACCATCTTTCATCAAATCAAAAAATTGACTGGAGAAAAAATGATTTGGCTCAGGTCAACTGGCTCAACTGTGGTGTCACAATTTGTGGATAGTTTTGTGGTACTTTTTATTGCATTTAAAATAGGTAATGGTTGGTCTTGGAGTACTGTATTAGCAGTGGGTGTGGTAAATTATATGTACAAGTTTACTATGGCAGTTTTGTTGACGCCACTTATTCATTTGTTAAGAAATCGAATTGAAAATTACGTAGGAGCAGAGACGGCTAAGAAAATGAAATTGGAGGCGATGGGTGTAGAGGCAGGAATATAATTAAACTGCAAACTGTTCTTTTAATAATCTAATGGCCACTTTGTCGATAGGTAAGTGCATCGTTTCTTCGCTTAAATTTTCCCATTCTACCCATCTAAATGATTCGGCAGTGCCGTTCGGATCTGCCACTTGTTCGGGCATAAAATCAAATGGGGTTGTGGTTGTTTTTATCACAGATAAATCTTCGCAATGCACATAATAATAAATTGAAATAATTTGATCTGTTTTTTTAAATGCAGACATTTGAAAAAAATCTGTGGTGTATATATGGTCGCCAACAGTTACGGTTAATCCAGTTTCTTCCTTATATTCTCTTGCAAGACAATCTCTAGTGCCTTCTCCAAATTCTAGTCCACCACCAGGCAATTTGGTAAAGTAGTCACCTCTAATGTATTCATCACTTACTAATAATCTGTTAGCAGGATCTATCAGCATTCCGTATACACGAACATTGAACAAAGGCATGTTGATTTATTTTAAATGTATGCTCCCCTTGTACACAAAAGTGCCAGGGCCTTGAAGCCATATGTGATTAAAATGTCCACCGCCTAGGTTGTTAAAACGCACAGCTAATTCACCACCTAATGTTTTTATTGAAACAGTATGTTCACCTGTTTTATGTAAATGTGTGGTAATTGCGGCAGCTGTCACGCCAGTGCCACAACTATAGGTTTCATTTTCCACACCTCTTTCATATGTGCGAACAAATAAATGCTCTTTTTGAAATTCCACAAAATTCACATTGATACCCTCTGATTTGAATCGGTCGTTAAAACGAATTGCTTTTCCTGCTGTAACAACATCTAAATCTTCTATTCCTTCTACCATTTTAATATAGTGAGGAGAGCCAGTATTGGTCACAAAAAAATCTGTGCCTGTTTCTACAGAAGGCACGTCAATCATTTTCAAATGAACCCATCCATTATTATGTATTGTTGCTTCATGTGGGCCATCTACAGCAATAAATACATATTTATCTTTCACAATGCCATTGTCATGTGCGAACTGAACCAAACATCTACCACCATTTCCACACATAGTACCTTCAGTACCATCTGCATTGTAATACGTCATGGAAAAATCATATCCAGTCGCAGTGCCTAATAACATTAATCCGTCTGCTCCAACCCCAAATCTTCTATCGCATAAAAAAGCAATTTGTTGATTAGACAAAGAGATGCTGCCCTCTCTGTTATCAACAATTACAAAGTCGTTTCCCGTGCCTTGGTATTTTGAAAATTTGATATCCATTTGATCTTTTTCTTGGTTAAATAGTTGCAATAATGCCTAAACTTTTTTGAATCATATGGTCTACTGCTTTTGCGCCATCCTTACTAAATTCTT
>CAZBJP010000041.1:0-843 GCA_964492205.1 uncultured Sediminibacterium sp. | reverse complement strand
CTACAATAACATTGATGCTTAAGCAATGGTGTCCTAATAAATTACATAAACCATAAATAGCACTGGTTTCCATTTCAAAGTTAGCAATATGGTGGTTCCCAAAACGAAAACTCGTCATCTGATCCACCAAATTAGGCATCTTTAAAGGGAGTCTCAAAATTCTACCTTGAGGTCCATAGAATCCAGGACAAGTGACTGTAATGCCATGACTATAACCATCTATAAAATGCTTTAACAAACCTGCACTCGCACTAGAAATATAGGGCTTGATATGATGCGTATGAATATTGGTATGTTGTTCAAATGCAGCTAAAATAGCCAACTCTTCGTCGTTGTTATTTGGCTGGTAAAAATGCAATAAATTATCTATCCCCAAACCATGTGTACCAGCTACCAATTGGTCTACACCCACTTCGCCTTGTAGCGATCCACAAGTGCCAAGACGTATCACAGATACTGATTTCTTGTTCTCTTTAATGCATCTTGTTTCAAAATCAATATTCACTAGTGCGTCTACTTCATTTAAAGCTATATCAATATTATCAGGTCCAATACCTGTGCTCATTACTGAAATACGTTTTTGTCCAATGTAGCCGGTATGGGTAATAAACTCTCTATGAGCAGATTTATATTCTATTCGGTCAAAGTACTTACTTACATGAGCAACACGTTCTGGGTCACCCACAGTGATTACGGTATCTGCAATTTCTTCTGGACGAAGGTCTAAATGATACACAGCTCCCCTTGGGTTAATGATTAATTCTGAAGCGCCAATAGGCTGTTTCATAAGGATGTTTTAGGCTACAAATGTCGTTTAATTCGAATTAGTGGTAAAATTCTTTT
>CAZBJP010000040.1:0-14415 GCA_964492205.1 uncultured Sediminibacterium sp. | reverse complement strand
ACCCATCGGATACTTTTTTGGATATTTTCTGTGGTAGCGGACAAGGTTTAGATGTTGCCCTATCCAATGGACGAAATGCAATTGGCTACGACATTGATCCCTTATCTATTGAATTCTGTGAAAAACGATTACAAAAAATATTAAACAACCCTGATATAGAGATCGGGGTTGCAGCATAAAATCAATTCCAATGAGTAATAAATCAAATAGTGCGTACTATAACCTTACAAAAAAAGACGAGTACTACACTCCTGCCCTTTTAGTTGATGTTGTATTACCTTTTATCAAATCCAATTCAGTAATATGGTGTCCATTCGATACAAACCAAAGTGAGTTCGTAAAAGTGCTTGATGGTGCCGGTCATTTAACTATTCAATCACATATTTGGCAGGGATTTGATTTTTTTAACTATCAACCTCCCAAGTTTGATTATGTAATATCTAATCCACCATTTTCCTTGAAGATGGAGGTGCTTGAACGACTACTTATGATTGGCAAACCATTTGCCATGTTATTGAACATGAGCTGTATGAATTATGCAGGAGTGAAAAAGATTGTTAGAGAAAATGAGATTCAACTACTTGTGCCAGATAAAAATGTAAGTTTTGATGGCATTAAAAGTCCACCATTCACAAGTGTATTCTATTGTTATAAGATGTTGCCAGCAGAAATGGTACATGTAATTGTTAGACATAAAAATACGGGCAAGAACTATGAACCATCGTCAATGTACAACTTGAATCTTGTTTATTAAAATTATAGCGGCAGTATCATTAGAATTTGTGAATTTGGCAGTGTGGTATAAAACAGCAGAATGCTAACAATTAGTTGTATTTGTACCACCTGCACTTTCACTTTTACAAAGATTAAAAAAAGTAAAGTGATGAAACCTTTTTCAAGAATATCAATTATGGATGCGGGGAAAATTATCAAGCTAAAAGACAGAGATACAATAGTATCATGGCTAAACGATAACAAGGTGAAAATCCATAACGATAAACGATATTATGTTTACCAGTTAGAGGTAGAGATGGAATACTTAAAACCATTGATACTTGACTGCAAAGAAAGATACCCCAACTTATGGAAGGAAAAGCTAAAAATCCTTTGTGATGGCAATAAGGCATTATGTGATCTATTTCTAATTGAGATGGATAATGAACATTCAATATCAACTCCTACCACAAGAATAAAGCCAAAAAATAAAGAACAAGAAGAACTATTAAAACGATTATACAGATGAGAAAATTAAAGTTGCCAAAGAACAATAGGAATGGCATTAAAATCTGGTGTCGCAAGTGCAGACAGAATAATACAGGGTGTAAGCACTTTGACTACCAAAATTACAGAGCAAACTATATTGACCCTATTACAGGAAAACACAAAAGTAAGATCCTATTGGCAACTGAATATGATGATGCAGTAGTTGAGGCTATCAATTTCAAGAAGGGTCTGGCACAACAACCAAACCTTAAACCAACCAATAATGAAGGAAATGACTACACACTTGGTGATGCGATAGTAAAATATCACATGTACCTAAATGGTGATACAGAGTACCAGCAATACAATAAAAAGCTAACACCCAAATACATAAAGGAGACCATTGGGTTTCTTGTTAAATTCCATGATAGTGTAAGAGAAAATAGGAAAATAAAGTGGATTAAACCCCCTCAAATCAATCGTGCGGATGTATCATACTTTTTTGGGAAGATAAAGGAAAAATACCACCCCAAATCAGTAAATAACATCATTCAATCACTAACCACCTTCTTTGATTTTCTAATAAACAAGGAAGATATTGAAATGAAGAACTATTTTAAGGAGTGTGTTAGTTTGCAGGTACCTAAAAGAACCATTCATACCTTAAACAAAGAAGAATTTGATGCAATATTGAATGCTGTTGATAGTTACACTCCTACCAAACTGAATAAGAATGGTACAAAAGAAAAAATGTACTACCCATGGATGAAGAACGCATTTAAGTTATTTCTCTTCGTAGGAGGTCGTAGAGAAGAGGTAGTGAGTTTGAGATGGTCTGATTACTTTGTATCCAATGTTGGTACCAAGTTTTTTATGATTAGAAACCTAAAAGTTGAGAGGATCCAAAAAACAGATAAGAGTTTTTCAGGGCTAGCACCCATTTGTAAGGATTTGGAGGATATGTTGATTGAATTAGGTTTGGAAGAGAAAAAACATACCGATGAGAAGATAATTGACCCAAACGAAGAATTTGCTTTAAGTAGTATAATGGAGAAGATTACCGATGCCTTTACTCATTATAGAATTGGTGCTGGTGTATTAAAACCATTCACATTAAAAGACCTACGAAAGACATATTTAACATGGATGCACCATGAGTTAGGAGAGAATACAGGTAAGATTACATCACATGCTGGTACCAAGATATTGAAAGACCATTATATTGATCCACAGGTTCTAAATACACTTGAATTAGCCGCATTAAAGGTCAATATATTTGGTAAAAAATCTAACACAGAGATTTAGCACAGACACAAAAAAACCACTTGGAGATTATCCAAGTGGTTCATTTTCAATATTTTAATTTCTACTTTTTTTACTATTCTTACTCGTTATGAGCCCGACGAGCTACCGCTGCTCTACCTCGCGATGTTTGGAGGGCAAAGGTAGGTCAATATTCCTTCTTAAACAAGTTTATTGGGAATAATGTGTAATTATAGAATAATTAATTAATTAATTAGTTCTTATGCTTCACGCTTGAAGCGCCTGAACTATGCATTTCTTTAATAGAAGCATTTCCCTTGTAATCGATACTACTCGCACCACTTGCATGTACTTTTAATAAATCAGCTACATTCACTTTTACACTACTTGCACCAGATGCTTCAACTGAAGCACCTTTTACAAAGAATTCATACATTTTGACCGTGCATGCACCAGAAACATCAACAATAAGGTCCTCACTAGAACCCGTTACTTCATATACACTTGCACCGGAACCTTTTGCAGAAAATGCATTTGCCTTTAAAGAAGCTTTCATGCTGGATGCACCAGATAATTCTGCTAATAATGTACTTGCTTTTAAATCCCCTCTTAAATCACTTGCACCAGAAAGCACTATCTTTAATTTCTCCGCATTTAATCCATTGATGATTTTAATATTGGTTGCACCAGAACCTGTTAACGCATATAATTCCTTCACGCTCACATAGGCTTTGGTTTTATAATCACCATCATTCCATTTCCACCAACGGTTATTATCAGCCATTCTAATAATTAAAGTACCTCCAACCACTTCGGTGATAATCTTATCTCTATATTCATCTGAGCTTGCACTAACTGCAACTTCTGTTTTATTAGACTGACTTAAATACAACTCAATAGCATTAGATACCTTAATTGATGTAAAACTTGGCATTTTACGTACTTGTACATTTTCATCATAGATCACCCCCATTTTATTTTGAGCTTGAGCAGCAAGAAAGGCTAATAAAACCAAGGCAAAGGCGAATATCTTTTTCATAATCATAGTATTTATATCTTATAACGAAAGGCTTTGATTAAAGTTACAGTTGTTCATGTAAAAAAAGCACCTTATTTTTGCCTTGTCCTCGGGGTGCTGTAAAAAGCTGAGATAAAACCCGTTGAACCTGAACAGGGTAATTCCTGCGAAGGGAAGGTACCGCACAATTCGTGCACTTCTCATAGCTTATTATTCCTGTTCCCAGTAGATTTTTAATCAAATAAAACATTATTAATGACTAAGTTATTGGGAACATTTGCATTTACATTATTGCTGCAACCTTTAGTGGCCCAGCAGAAAGTGATTAAAACAACTAAAGTAACAGAACGTCAATTCACGGATAGCATCCGAAACCTACCGCCATTAGAGGTTAAAGCTATTCGAGTAAGCGACCAGGCCCCTTTTGCAAAAACAAATGTCAGCAAAGCTCAAATTGCGCTAAACAACGTTGGCCAAGACCTCCCCTTTTTATTAGAAAACACGCCTTCTGTTGTAGTTCATGCTGATGCAGGCAATGGCATAGGTTATACAGGTATTAGGATTAGGGGGACAGATGCCACAAGAATCAACTTTACGCTGAATGGGATACCCTATAATGACCCAGAGAGTATGGGTACATTTTTTGTAAACCTTCCTGATTTTAGTTCTAGTGTAAATAGTATACAAATTCAAAGAGGTGTAGGTACTTCCACCAATGGTGCAGGTGCCTTTGGTGCAAGTGTCAATTTAATGACCAATGACTACCAACCAAAAGCTTATTTATCTTCGCAAAATAGTGTTGGATCATTCAATAGTTTCAAGAACAATTTAATGTTGGGTACCGGATTATTGAATAATCATTTTACAGTTGATGCAAGATTAAGTCAAATTACAAGCGACGGATACATTGATCGTGCTAGTAGTAATTTAAAAAGTTATTTCATTAGTACGACTTATTGGGGGGATCAATCCTCCCTAAGATTAAATGTGTTCAGTGGAAAAGAAATAACATATCAAGCTTGGTATGGCGTGCCTCAAGAATTATTAGCAACTAACAGAACTTTTAATCCTGCTGGAACTGAAAAAGCAGATGCACCTTATGACAATCAAACTGATAATTATAAGCAAACACATTATCAATTGTTTTATAATAAGACGATCAATAAAAACTGGAAGTGGAATACTGCCTTTTACCTTACCACTGGAAAAGGATATTATGAAGAATATAAAGCTGGAGTAGATTTCTCAGATTATAATATTGATGTAAACAATAAAATTAATGTACCAATTGACCTAGTTAGAAGAAGGTGGTTAGATAATCAATTTTATGGACAGATTGCAGCAGCCTCTTATCAAGATAACCTCAATGATTTGACTATTGGAGGTGCATGGAGCATCTATGATGGATTGCATTTTGGCACTTTACCTTATTTACCTTTAACATTAGCGCCGGCGAATTTTAAATACTATGACAATGATGCAACAAAAAAAGAGCTGAGTTCCTATGTTAAATGGGAAAGGAAATTACATAAGCAATTAAGTAGTTATGTTGACTTGCAATTTAGATCAGTCAATCACCAAATGAATGGCTTCACCAAGAATCCAAATTTAATGATTGATAGAAAATTTAATTTCTTCAACCCTAAAATGGGCTTAACCTATCAAGCAAAGCGTATTTTGTATTTTGCAAGTGTCGCGGTAGCAAATAAAGAACCAATTAGAGACGACTTTGAAGCAAGTGCAACTGAACAACCAAAAAGAGAACAACTGATAGACTGGGAAGCAGGATTAGAATATAAAAAAACCAAGTATTCATTGAATGCCAATATGTATTTTATGGATTATAAAGATCAATTGGTACTAACAGGAAAAATCAATGATGTTGGCGCCTATACAAGAACAAATGTGCCAAAGAGTTATAGAGCGGGAATAGAACTACAAGTCAAATATGCACTCAATAAAAAGTATAATACTACCTATAGTATCAATTTAAGTCAAAATAGAATAAAAAATTTCACTGAATATATAGACGACTATGACCAATATGCTCAAATAGCTATTCAACATAAAAATACAGCAATTGCATTGTCTCCATCCATCATTACTAACAGAACCTTTAATTGGAAACCAAATGAAAAATTTAGTTTTTTCTGGACCACAAAATATATCTCTAAGCAATACCTAGACAATACGCAGAACGAATCAAGGTTATTAGATTCCTATTTACTAAATGATATCAATGCGCATTGGACAGTTATGAATAAATCAAAATTCAAAATGCTTTTACAATTTTATGTTAACAATATTTTAGATGTACAATATGCACCTAATGGCTATACGTATAGCTATATCTATGATCGTACCGTTACCACTTCTAATAATTATTACCCAATGGCAGGAAGAAACTATTGGCTAAGTTTAAAAATTGATTTAAAATAATTCATAAAAAAAGGTCCTGAATTTCAGGACCTTTTTTTTATAGGTCAATACTTTTAATACATCTTTTTTTACAGGAGATTGATTATTTTTTTGCTTCTTTATCTACCTTATTAATAAATGCAAGCAACCCTTTAAAATAGGTAGTTTGATCATCATACATAGACATATGTGAACCCTTCGGGCAAAGTAAATAAGTGCCGTTTTGTACTTGCTCAGCAATTCGCTCCATCGCTTTAGGATCCATCGTATCAAATGCACCACCAATAGTTAATGTAGGCACTTTGATTTTTGCTAAATCAGCTGTTCTATCCCAATCTTTCAATACCGCATCCCCCACTACCCCAAATTCAGAAGGGCCTTGCATTTTTAAATACAAAGGATAATTCAATTTAGCAAAGGCACGGACTACAGGATCTGGCCAATTAGCTGGCGGCATCCTTAATACATGCTCAGGATAGTAATAATCATTAATCAATTTTAAATAAGTTGGATCTGTGTACATTCCAATTGCTTCGTAGGCTCTTATTTTCGTTAAAACTTCTTTAGGTAATTGAGGCCCTAATACCTCATTGGCATATTTAACATATTCAGGAATAGAAGCCATCATATTTGAAATGATTAAACCTTTTAAATTTTGTTGGTATTTTAATGCATATTCAATCGCTAATATGCCACCCCAAGAATGACCCAATAAATAAAAATTATTAGCATCTAAACCAAGTGCTGTTCTAACCGTTTCTACTTCTTCTACAAAACGATTAATCGTCCATAAACTACTATCATTTGGATTATCTGAATAAGCTGAACCTAACTGATCATAATAATAATACTCTACTCCTTCTTGAGGCAGGAATGAATCAAAACATTCAAAATATTCATGCGTTGCACCAGGTCCACCATGCAGTAACAAAACTTTCTTAGTTGGGTTATTCCCTACACGTTTAGTCCAGACTGTGAAGTCTCCTTTTGAGGTATGAATTGGAATACGTTTTACTCCGCCAGAAAGCACATCCGTTTTACCTGTATTATCATGATATCCTCCTTTAATATTGGTTGTATTATTTTGGCATGATGATATGCTTAAGATCATTAACAACCCAAGTAAATAAAATAATTTATTCATAATTTAAATTTAAAGACGATCGGATACGTTAAGGTTAACTACTTATTTTGAAAATAGAATTGATCCAAGTTCAACCATAATTAGATACTAGCCAGTGAATTTTTCTTGCCAAGCTAACATACCTCCAACTACATTGACTACATTCTTAAACCCATAAGGCTCCATCATCATACAAGCTTGTCCACTTCTATTACCACTTCTACAATAGACATAGATGGTCTCATCCTTAAGATGTTCTATCTCATCTAATTGTAACGCTTGTACTAAACCCAATGGCAATAATTGACCGCCAATATTGAATGCGGCATGTTCATGAGGCTCCCTTACATCTAAGAGATTTAATTTTTCACCAGCATCAATTTTTGCTTTTAGTTCCTCTACTGTAATTGTATTCATAACCGAAATATTAAAATGTTAAAATATAAATTTAGATTCAATTTATTTATTGAATAGTGTCTCGAACCACTTTAACTGGGGCTACCTTGTCTAAAACTAAATTAATTGTTGCTCCTTTTGAAGTTGTATTTTTCATTGGCATGCCTAAAGAATCTAATTGGCTTCCATAAGCACTTGGGCTTTGGTCGTAGACAAAAGCTGAAGCACTATCTACTATTGATCCATTCACTGAAATCATTCCAACATTAAGTCCAAGACTACTTAATTGTGCTTTCGCTTGTTCATAAGTTAAACCCACTAAATCTGGCATAAGTATGCCTGCAGAGGCTCCTCCATCCCCAACTAAAAAATGAATCATAGTACCTGAAGGAATTTTTGAACCAGGGGCGATAGGTTGTCCATTCACTAATTGATCAATCACCACATTTTTATTTTGGTCCGGGACCATTTGAATAGATCCCAGTCTTAACCCTAGTACTTTTAAATAAGTCTCTGCACTTTTAATTGAAAATCCAACCAAGTTAGGCATATCAACTTGAGGTGCAATAACACGATTGATAGTAAGATAGACCGTCCTTCCTTTTTTTACGATCTCATCTGCTTCAGGGGTTTGTCTTAATACCGCATTCCTTGCCAAAGTATCCACATAGATAGAGTCTTGCAATTCTACATCAAATCCGAGTGCTGTTAAATTTTTCTCTGCAGCAGCTACATCTAGACCTAATACTGCTGGCACTTTTTCAGTTTCCCCATTACCGGTAATCCAGCCTAAAGAAAAAAAGAAGATAATGAATAGTAAAAATGCAACGCCAAAACCAACGAGTATATTCACCCACAGAGGCTTCTTTAGTATATTGTCAATAAATTTCAAATTGCTTGATTTTATTTTTGTTCTAAACTATCTTCAATAATCCAACCATAAAAATCAGTTAAGCTCCAACCCATTGCTTTCACTTGTTGTGGAATCACACTAGCTTCACTCTGCCCCGGCACTGTATTCACTTCTAACATATAAGCTTTCTCAGCAACCTCGTCATAAATAAAATCAATTCTTACAACCCCTCTACAATTTAAAATAGCATATACTTTCTGAGCAGCTGCTGTTAATTCATCAAACATTTTAACCGAGATGTCTGCAGGCGTGATTTCTTTACTCTTTCCTTGGTATTTTGCCTCGTAATCAAAAAACTCGTTTTCAGTTTTGATTTCAGTGATTGGCAATACGGTAATTTTACCTTTTGATTTGAATACACCAATGGTAAATTCTCTTCCACTGATAAATTCCTCAACCAATATCTGTGTATCCTCTTTAAATGCTTTATCTAATGCTGCTGGTAATTGATCTGCCTGATTTACCTTGCTAATTCCAAAACTACTCCCTCCATTATTTGGCTTAACAAAAACAGGCAACTTAAGGTTTGCCAATATTTTTTCAGGACTTAAAGTATTCTCTTTGAATAAATGTAAAGATTTTGCTACACCTACGCCACCAAATCCAGCCACCGCAACAGTGTACCTTTTATTAAAAGTTAATGCGGAAGTAGCCGTGTCACAACTAGTATAAGGCAACCCGATCATATCAAAATAACCTTGTAATTTGCCATCTTCACCAGGCGTTCCATGAATACACATCAAAGCTATATCGAATGTTATTTTTTCTGATCCTTCAACTATGCTAAAATCTGCCTTGTCAACTGCCACCTCTTCCCCTACAGCATTTTCATACCACCACCCAGTTGGATGAATATCGATTTGATACACTTCAAATTTTTCTTTATCTAAAGCATTAAATACCGTCTTCGCACTTTTATAACTAATCTCAGCCTCTGAACTATAACCACCAGTAACTAAAGCAACTTTTTTTTTCATCGTATCCATTTTGTTTATGACTATAATGCCAAATAATTAGCAATAAAAAAAGGGAAATGATTCCCTTTTTAAACCATTTTTTATAAATGTAATTTTTCTTTCTTAGCCAACAACTCCTCAACTGTTTCTTTATATAATTCATCAGGTACACAACAATCTACTGGACAAACTGCGGCACATTGTGGTTCTTCATGGAAGCCTTGACATTCAGTACATTTATTGGGTGTAATATAATATGTATCTGAAGCAACTGGAGTTTGTCTAGCACCAGCATCAACAGCAGTACCATCCATTAAGGTATATACTCCTTTCAATGAAGTACCATCCGACATGGCCCATTCTACTCCACCTTCATAAATTGCATTATTTGGACATTCTGGCTCACAAGCGCCACAATTGATACATTCGTCTGTAATTTTAATTGCCATAAAAATTATTTAACGTACTTTTGCTTACAAAGATATAACACAAGCATGAACTTACAAGCAAGAATTAAAGGTTTTGTAACCCTTGGAAAACAGCTAACAGATCCGAATAATACGCTATTATTAGACGCCAAAGCGGAGGCTTATCGTCAAAATGCCTGGTTTTTGCCTGAATTTATAGATCAAGCTATAGAACAAATAAGTCAACAGTTTTTACAAGAAAAAGCCCTGATTGAATGGACCTCAAACTACCCATCTATTGCCGATCAACCAACCCATTTAAAAGTGGGGATCGTTATGGCAGGCAATATCCCTTTGGTTGGTTTTCATGACTTATTGAGCACCCTCATAGCTGGTCATATTGCGGTGGTAAAAAGATCATCAAAGGACCAAATATTAATCGATTTTGTTATTAAAAGTTTAACGAAAATAGATGCTGCATTTACTGATCTGATTTTGGTTCAAGAACAACTTAAAAATTGCGATGCTTATATTGCCACAGGAGGCAATAATGCAGGTAATTATTTTGAATACTATTTTGGCAAATTCCCCAATATCATTCGAAAAAATAAAACATCCATTGCGCTACTTGATGGTCAAGAAACTGAAGCAGAATTAGCTGCCTTAGCGGAGGATTGCATGCTTTATTTTGGCATGGGTTGCAGAAACATTACACAAATTTGGGTACCAGAGGGCTATGATTTTATTCCTTTCTTAAATGCATTAAAAAAATACAATTACTTACTAGACCAACATAAATACAAACATAATTACGACTATCAACTGGCCTTATTGATGATGAGTAAACAATTCTATATGGATTCAGGCGGGGTTCTATTGAGTGAAAATCCGTCTCCTTTTGCGGCCATTAGTCAGATACATTATCAGTATTATAAGCTTGATAATCCCCCTCAATTCAACTTAGATGATATTCAATGCGTCGTGGGTAAAAACTGGCTCCCATTTGGAAGTTTACAAAAACCTATGTTAGCTCAATACGCTGACGGAGTTGACAGCTTAGAATTTTTGTCCAAACTTGCCACCACTTCTTAGACGAACTTTTTCGTAAATTTTTTGTTAAACTCAATTAAAGAATTTGTGACATAATTTCAGCTGAATTAGATTGCAATGAAATTGGTACACATTTTGTGAATTAAGCGTATAAACAACAAATAGTTAGCTATGAATTTAAAAAACGTATTAACCATTGTGGGCATTAGTGCCACGACCACCATTTTGAGTGTATGGGGTTATGCCAAATTAAACAAATACAATAGTGTATTTGAATCTGAGCGCAATTTGCCAGCCAATTATGCTAGTTTATTCCAAGGCAATGCGCCTGCCTCAACAGTTGACTTCACTCCAGCTGCAAGTACTGCCTCCCCCGCGGTTGTACATATTAAAACGAAAACCAACGCGAAGCAAGTACAGCAAAATGGACAATCAAGACCAAGAAATCCTTTCTTCGATTTTTTTGGAGACGATGATATGATGGGTGATTTCTTTGGTGGACCAAGAGTCATTCCAGAACAAAGAGCAAGTGGAAGTGGCGTATTGATTACAGCAGATGGTTACATCGTAACAAATAATCATGTGGTGAATGGCGCCGATGAGATAAACGTGACACTTACCAACAAGAAAAGTTATAAGGCAAAAGTAATTGGCACAGATGCAAGCAGCGACTTGGCAGTCATCAAAATTGAAGCAAGTGGACTACCTTATTTAGTATATGGAAACAGCGATGAAATTAAACTAGGCCAATGGGTATTGGCCATTGGTTATCCATTGAATTTGGATGTAACTATTACTGCAGGGATTATCAGTGCAAAAAATAGGTCAATAAATATTAATGCTAGACAAAGTGATAGACCATTAGAAACCTTCTTGCAAACTGATGCTGCAGTGAACCAAGGAAATAGTGGTGGTGCCTTAGTTAACACTAGCGGAGAACTAGTAGGTATTAATTCAGCGATTGCTTCACCAACTGGTTCTTATGCAGGCTATTCTTACGCTATTCCAGTGAACCTGGTAAAAAAAGTAGTGACTGATATAGTAAAATTTGGCACAGTTCAACGTGCTTATTTAGGTATCTCCTACCCACAAGATGATTTGACAGAAGAACAAGTTAAGAAAATAGAATCCGACTTCAAGGTGAAAATTGGGGATGTGCAAGGGATTGTTGTAACAGATGTGCTTGAAGGAGGTGCTGCAAAAGCTGCTGGCATCAAAGTGGGCGATATCATCACTAAAATAAATGGCATTGCAATCACCACTTCACCAGAACTACAAGAGCAAATTGCCAAATACAAACCAAATGACAAAATTACCCTCACAGTAAAAAGAGATAATAAGGAACTGAATTTAAACGCTACTTTGAAAGCTAAATTAGGTAATACTGACTTAGCAAGCAGTAGTAAAGCAGCCGAAAAATTAGGCGGTAAATTAGAGACAGTTGATAAAGCTACTGCTGAAAAGAATGATATTGAGGGTGGTGTCTTAGTGAAAGAATTGGGCAATGGTATCCTTGGTAAAAGCAGGGTTGAAAAAGGTTTCGTAATTACCCATGTGAACGAACAACCAGTAAAAAACACAGAAGAATTTTATGAGAAATTGAAAAAATTGACTGGTGCGACTGTGAAACTTTCGGGCATTTACCCAGGCTTCTTCGGAAATTATGCTTTCATACTTAACTTGAATGAATAAGCTTAGATCAAAATGAGTTAATAAGATGTAGTTCCCCCAAACATCAAATTGTCCTCATTGAAGGCGCTAGCAATAGCGCCTTTTTTATTTTGCTTTCATAGATTGCCAAATTGCTTCTTTTTCACCTAAAGAAAGATTTGCTAGCTCAAGTCCATTTTCTTTTGCATAAGCTTCCATCATTTCAAAGCGCTGCTTGAACTTTTTATTGGTTTTTTCTAATGCCGATTCGGGATCAATATTTAAAAAACGGGCGTAATTAATCATACTAAATAACACATCACCAAATTCAGCTTCCATCTTCTCTTGGTCATTCGCTTCGACTTCTGCTTTAAACTCTCCTATCTCCTCTTCTACTTTTTCCCAAACCTGCTCTTTATTCTCCCATTCAAAACCTACTTGTTTTACTTTTTGCTGTATCCTAAATGCTTTTACCATCGCAGGCAAGCTATTAGGCACACCTGCTAATAGTGAGGTTTTACCCTCTTGTAATTTTAATTGTTCCCAATTGCGTTTCACTTCTTCTTCATCCTGCACTTTTACATCCCCATAAATATGTGGATGACGATGGATTAATTTTTTAGAGATGGCTTCAATTGAATCTTGCAGCGTAAAATGTCCTTGTTCTGTGCCTATTTTGGCATAAAACAATACATGCAAGAGTATGTCTCCTAATTCTTCCTTAATGCCCTCCCAATCTTCGTCGATGATTGCATCTATTAATTCATATAGTTCTTCGATTGTGTTGCTTCTTAAACTTTGAATAGTTTGCTTTTTATCCCATGGACATTTTTCACGAAGCGTATCCATGATTTCGACTAATTCCAAAAAACTTGTGGCAAGGTGATGTTGAGACATGACTAAATATTGAAAAATGAAAACATGAAGAATAAAAATAACAAAACACCCATCAATATCAAAGTAAGGATCATTAAAATAACAAACTTCAATATAGTCCTCCACCTAGATTGATTGAAATGATTCCTTAATGACCTGTATAAATAAAAAACTAATACTGTGCCTACTAAAAATGGCATAAACCCAATCGGTTTTGCGTAAAAATAATCTGCAACTAAATTGATCATTTTTACAACAAATAAAATGATGTAAAAAGCACAATAAATATGAATACTGAAAATGATATGGTCTACGAAATAATGATGTTTATTTCTTCTGTACAAAATCCAAATAAAAAATGCAAAAATGGGCAGTGATACATAAAGCATCCTTGAAAAATAGTGTTCAAATTTCTCTATTAAAGCCTTGCCAATTTTAAACTTATCGCCTTCATATTTTGCGTTCAACTCTATTCCTTTCTTTTTCACCAATGCATCTAACCAAGCATCTTTTTTTGCTTCTGGTAATTTTTGTTGAGCAGCATTGTAGGCTTCTACAGATTTATATTGTATAGAATCATTCCCTAAATCCAAATCAAATCCTTCGTTAATGCCTGTAGCAATATCTTTTGGAGGTGCAGCATTATTAGTGTCAACTTTTGATTGCTCTGGCACTTCCCCAGTAAAAATGAACAAAAAGAATACAGCTGATACAAATAAATACATTCTAATAGGATGTAAATAAGTAGCGCGCTTACCTTCCATATAGTATTTGGTTAAGCTTCCTGGTTTAAATAGCAGGAGCTTTAAAGTCTTCCAGAGTTTGCCATCAAAATGTGTTAAGTCTTCTATAAAATGAATGAGCAACTGTAAAAAGCTTTCTTTCACTTCCACATTCTCTTGCCCACATTGTTGACAAAATCTACCAGCGACTTCAGTACCACAATTGAGACAATTTTTGGCTGTTCTTTCTTTTAGATGTGACATAGTTACTACTAAGATACGAATTTCGAGACTGGCTTATTGATTGGGACTGCCGGTTCACTTAGTTCACCGTCTTCCTCGTATATCGGTCTTACCCAAAGCCTTTCAACTAAACGCTTCGCGTTCAGTTGGCTTTTTTT
Source organism: uncultured Sediminibacterium sp. (assembly GCA_964492205.1). Classification (GTDB taxonomy): domain Bacteria; phylum Bacteroidota; class Bacteroidia; order Chitinophagales; family Chitinophagaceae; genus Sediminibacterium. The sequence continues at coordinate 19 of CAZBJP010000040.1, read as the reverse complement.
ATATTCGCTAGCTTACAAG
>CAZBJP010000039.1:0-14425 GCA_964492205.1 uncultured Sediminibacterium sp. | reverse complement strand
CTTTTTGCTCAGTTTCAGTTAAGTTTGCAACTACTAAAATGGACAAAATGGATTTCAAAAAAATCAACAATCTTACAGGCTGGGCAGTTACCTTAATTGCATGTACTGTTTACTTATTAACGATGGAAGCTACAGGTAGCTTTTGGGACTGCGGAGAGTTTATCAGTAGTGCATATAAATTACAAATTCCACATCCTCCTGGAGCACCAATGTTCGTACTTTTAGGTAGGGTTTTTATCATCTTCTTTGGTGACAATCCGCAAACGGCAGCATTGGCAGTCAATAGTATGAGTGCCTTAGCAAGTGGATTTACCATTTTATTTTTGTTCTGGACCATTACCCATTTTGCAAAACGGATTTTAGAAAATCAATCTGGCACTGCATTAACCAATAATCAAATTTTGTTGGTGATGGGCGCAGGTGTAGTAGGGGCATTGGCCTATACATTTAGCGATTCTTTTTGGTATAGTGCTGTGGAAGGTGAAGTGTATGCATTGAGTTCATTCTTTACTGCATTGGTTTTTTGGGCTATATTAAAATGGGAACACAAGGCAGATCAACCAGGTGCTGACAAATGGATTATTTTCATTTTCTACATCATGGGTATTTCTATAGGCGTCCATCTGTTAAATCTATTGACAATTCCAGCGATTGTAATGGTATATTATTTCAGGTTGTACAAACCCTCCATTAAAGGAGCCTTATTTGCTTTTTTTATTGGGGTTGTTATTACTGGACTGGTACAAGTATTTTTAATTCAATACACCATTAAGTGGGCAGCTTCTTTTGACGTACATTTTGTAAATAGTTTGGGCTTACCTTTTTATAGTGGTTTCATCTTCTTCTTTGTATTGGTGATAGCACTAATCGTAATAGGCATTAGATATGCTAACAAAAAAGGGTTCTATTTCTTAAAATTGGGTATCTGGTCTACCGTTTTTGTTTTAGTAGGTTATTCTACCTATTTGACCACTATGATTCGTTCCAATGCGGATCCTTCAGTAGATATGTATAATGTGGACAATCCTGTAACCTTGGTAGGTTATTTGGGTAGAGAGCAATATGGTGATTGGCCAATTTTATATGGTCCAGATTTTGTAGATAAGGCTGAGACTATAGAAGGAAGCGACCAATATGTTAAGACACCGACGAACTATGAGTTCTCTGGGAAGAATTTAAAAAGAGATTGGAGCTCGGCTCCTTCCGCTCATTTATTTCCAAGAATGTGGGATGGAGACAATGATCGCGGACAATTAGATAGTTACCGTGCTTTCGCTGGGGTGCAGGAGGGTGATATACCCACTTTAAGAGACAATATCAAGTATTTTACCAATTATCAATTTGGCTTTATGTACCTGCGTTATTTCCTATGGAACTTTGCGGGTAAGCAAAACGATTTACAAGGTTTTGGCAATGTACGTGATGGTAATTTTAAGACAGGTATTTCAGTAGTTGATAATTTCTTCTTTGGAATACAATCGAAAATGCCAGATAGTATTAGTAAAGACAATAAAGCAAACAATACTTTATTCATGTTGCCGTTGTTCTTAGGGATTATTGGATTATTATACCAATACCAACAGAATAAAAAAGATTTCGTGGTGACTGGTCTATTATTTTTCTTCACTGGCTTAGCTATTGTGATTTATTTAAACCAAGTTACTTTGCAGCCACGTGAACGTGACTATGCTTATGTAGGTTCATTCTATGCATTTGCAATTTGGATCGGATTAGGGGTATTACAAGTAGCAGACTGGTTGAATAAAGTAGTAAATAAAAAAATAGCGACAACGATTGCAACAATTAGTTGTTTATTGGCCGTGCCAACTTTGATGGCGCAACAAGAGTGGGATGACCATGATCGTAGCCAAAAGACTTTGGCAAGAGATATGGCAAGGGCTTATCTTGAAAGCTGTCCTCCAAATGCAATTCTGTTTTCTTTTGGAGACAATGATACTTATCCTTTATGGTATGCACAAGAAGTAGAAGGAATTCGACCAGATGTACGTGTCGTGGTAAATAGCTTATTGGGTTCCGATTGGTACATGCGTGAGTTAAGATATAAGGTCAATAAGAGTGATAAGTTTGATGTCATATTCACAGAAGAACAAGTTGCTGGAAATAAATTGAATGTTGCATACTACAATCCTTTGCCAGAGTTTGGTGAAACAACTTACCATAATTTGGATTCTATGTTAAGGTATGTAATAGGAGATCAAACAGGTAAATATCAGGCTTCAACCCAAGAGGGTCCAGTGAATATTTTCCCAACGCATAAGTTCAAAATGGACAATACATGATCAAAAATGAATTGGCGATTTATGCAATCATTGCTACAACTCAATTCAAGCGCCCAATTTGTTTTACATCTACACAAGAATTGAAAGATCTTGGATTGGATCAATATGTGCGTCAGACTGGCTTAACCTATCAGTTAGTTCCTGTAAAAGGTGCATCGGTTGATACAGATGTAGCATACAAGAACATCATGACAAAATTTGATTTTAAAAATGCGAGTAAACCAAATGTATACTTTGATGAAGAGAATAGAAGACATTTAAATTCATTGAGATTGAATATAGCACAAATTGCTCAGGCAATGGCTGCAGAGGGTAAAAAGGATAGTGCGCGACAAATTTTAAGAAAATTAGATACAGAGATTAGCGCAAAGAACCTTCCTTATGGGATGGCTTCTAATAGAGGTAATCAACATAACTATTTCTCTTATTTATTTTTACAAGCTGCTTATGCTGCTGATGATAAAGTATTAGCTAAAAAAGTTGGGGCAGCAGTAGTGAAAGATTTAACGCAACAGCTTGCCTATTATAAATCTTTAGGTACACCAATGTCAGATGAGCAGTTTATGCAAAATGCAGAAAATGCCTATCAGAATAAACCAACTGAATTTAATAATAAACAAGCCTCTTTTATTCAAGACATCCTTACATGCTATCAGTTGATCAATGTGATTCAAAATTTAGAAAAAGGAATACCAATGGCACAGCCATAATACTTGGTATATAAAGATAATTTAATAAAAAAGGTGCTTCATTTGAAGCACCTTTTTTATTAAAGCTTATATTTTAATTGATATAATCAGTTGAGTGCAAAAATACTTTTATTGCAACATTGTTAATAAAGCAGCGACTACTTTATCAATTTCTTCTTTTGTATTTTGTTTAGAGAATGAAAAACGAATGGTCACAATTTCTGAGCCTTTGTTCAGTGTATTAATTACGTGAGAGCCTTGTTGCGCACCACTTGAACATGCACTACCTCCACTTGCACAAATATGATGCATGTCCAGGTTGAACAAAATCATCTCCGTCTTTTCATTTTTTGGAAAATTCACACTTAATAAGGTATATAAGCTGGCCCCAAAAGGATCTCCATTAAAACTTACACCTGGTACTTTCTCTAACAGCTGATCATGCATGTATTGCTTTAAAGATTGAATATACTTACTATCTTCTTGGTATTTTTCGGTAGCTAATTCGAGTGCTTTTGCAAATCCAACGATACCATATAAATTTTCTGTTCCTGCGCGCATGTTGCGCTCTTGTGAGCCACCATGTACTAAAGGACTAATTTTTACATTTTCATTGATGTATAAGATACCGACGCCCTTTGGTCCGTGGAATTTATGCCCTGCCCCAGTGATAAAGTCTACAGGTAATTTGTTCAACTCGAAAGGGAAATGACCTACCGTCTGAACAGTGTCGCTATGGAAATAGGCTTGGTGTTGACGACAAAGTTGCCCAACGGCTTCGATGTCAATCATATTGCCAATTTCGTTATTTGCGTGCATTATAGAAACAATTGTTTTTTCAGTATTTTCAGCTAATAAAGCTGCCAAATGTGCCATATCAATATGTCCAGAAGGTAAAATCTTTACAAAACTTAGTTGAACATCATGCATCTTTGCAAGATGTTCAACAGTATGTAAAGTAGCATGATGTTCAATTGGAGAACTAATAATATGGGTACAACCTAAATCTAAAATAGCTGCGTTTAATATAGTATTACTACTTTCTGTGCCACCACTAGTAAAGAATATCTCTGCAGGCTTTGCACCCAAGTTTTTTGCTACAGATTTTCTAGCTTGCTCAATAGCCAATCTAGTCTCTCTGCCATAGCTGTAAATAGAGGATGGATTGCCAAATTTTTCGGTCAAAAAAGGCATCATGGCTTCAAGTACTTCTGGTGCAAGCGGGGTAGTAGCTGCATTGTCAAAATAAATTCTCTGCATGTTTGCTAAATTACTGAATTTTAAGGATCAGCTGAATAATTTTATCAGCTAATTGATCTGCTGCATCTTGTGATTTTGCTTCCGTATAAATACGCATAATAGGTTCGGTATTACTAGAGCGTAAGTGAACCCATTCATTATCAAAATCAATCTTGAGGCCATCTACATCATTCATTGGATAAGCAGAAAATTCCTTTTTTAGGTGATCAAAAATTGTTGTTAAAGAGAGATTTGTATCCAAGTCCATTTTTTTCTTACTCATATAATAAGCTGGATAGCTTGCTCTCAAACTGGAACAGGTCGTTTCTGCTTTAGCAAGATGAGATAAGAATAATGCAATTCCAATTAATGCATCTCTTCCATAATGCAAGTCTGGTACAATGATGCCACCATTGCCTTCTCCCCCGATCACAGCTTTTTCAGCTTTCATTGTTGTCACCACATTGACTTCACCCACAGCACTTGCAAAATAAGTGCAGCCATATTTTTCAGTCACATCTTTAAGTGCTCTTGTCGAAGACAAATTACTAACTGTAGCACCTTTAGTATATTGTAAAATATAATCAGCTACAGCTACTAAAGTATATTCTTCTCCAAATAAATGCCCATCTTCGCTCACAAAACACAATCGGTCAACGTCTGGATCTACAGCAATGCCTAGGTGTGCTTTTGCTTTGACAACTGTATCGCAAAGTTCAGTTAAGTGCTCCTTCAATGGCTCTGGATTGTGTGCAAAATCACCCGTCATCTCTGCATTTAAAACAACGATATCTTCTACGCCAATCGCTTTTAATAGAGCTGGTACAGTAAAAGCACCAGAACTGTTAATTGCGTCAACCACTACTTTAAAGTTGGCTTTCTTGATTGCATAGATGTCCACTAATGGGTGATCTAAGATAGCTTGTATATGTTTAGATAAACTATTATCATCACCAATGAGTTCGCCCATCGCATCAACTGGTGCATAAATAAAATCTTCTTGTTCGGCTAAGGCAAGAATATTTTTACCATCTTCTCCACTTACAAACTCGCCTTTCTCGTTCAATAGTTTAAGTGCGTTCCATTCTTTAGGATTATGACTTGCAGTTAAAATAATTCCACCATCAGCGTCTTCAAATACCACAGCCATTTCAACAGTTGGTGTCGTACTTAATCCAAGATGAACTACATCAATCCCAAGCGCTAGTAAACTTTGTTCAACTAACGCCTCTACCATTAATCCACTCATTCTACCATCACGTCCTACGATGACTTTTTTCTTTCCAGTTGATTTTCTGATTAACCAAGTGCCATAAGCAGATGCGAATTTTACAATATCGATTGGAGTAAGGTTTTCTTCTGGGCGACCTCCAATGGTGCCTCTAAAACCAGAAATGCTCTTAATTAATGACATAGCTAAATATTAAAATAAAACTGAATGCAAATTTACTTCAAATTTTTCCACTTCCTTGTATCTTTACCCCATGGGATTAAGTATTTTTCAACAAATTAAGGACATCGATCAAGCATTGTTTCACCAAATCAATGGCGTTTGGCATAATGCGCTATTAGATAAGATCTTGCCATGGACTCGACATTCCAATAACTGGGTCCCATTGTATGTCATTTTGTTGTTATGGATGGGTTATCAAATAGGCTGGAAAACATGGAAATGGTTATTGTTTGCTTTAATCAATGTGGGTGTCACAGACCAAGTAAGTAGTAGTATTTTTAAACCCCTTTTTCATCGTTTGAGGCCTTGTAATGATCCTGCATTATTAGGTAAAACAAGACTTTTATTAGAACATTGTTCAGGTGGTTTTAGTTTTACATCCTCACATGCTGCGAATCATTTTGGATTAGCCATGTTCATTTTTATTACTTGGGGAATAGCTCCACAGCAATTTACTAAGTACTTCTTTATATGGGCTGCTATAATTGCCTACGCACAAGTATATGTTGGAGTGCATTATCCAATGGATATAGTTGGAGGCACTATCATTGGATTGTTTTCTGGATATGTAATGGCTAAGCTGTATTTGAAATGGGCTGGGCCGATAGCATTTAAAAATTAATGATCGATGAATAAAAATACTTTCTGGTTATTGTTGTTGTCTATTTTAGGTGTGCAGTTGGTTGGTGCATGGAGTATACCTCTAATGGATATTGATGCGGCACAATATGCGTCCATTAGTAGGGAAATGCTAGAAAGGAATAGCTTCTTGCAAATTTTTGACCTTGGGAAAGATTATTTAGATAAGCCACCCATGTTGTTTTGGTTATCGGCTTTGTCTATGAAAATATTTGGCATCTACGATTGGGCATACAGACTGCCGTCGCTTATTTTTCTTGGACTTGCATTGTATGCAACCTATCAATTTGCAAAATTAAAATACAATCAAATAGTTGCCTATTTAGCGGTCTTGATTTTGGCAAGTTGTCAAGCATTTTTCTTAATCGCGCATGATATTAGAACAGATACCATGTTAATGGGGTGGGTGGCTTTAAGTATTTGGTTGATTGCAAAGTGGGAAGAATCAGATCAATGGGCCTATTTTATTTGGGCGATGGTAGGGATTGCAGGAGGCATGATGACTAAAGGGCCTATTGCATTGGTTGTCCCTGTTTTGGCTTTTGCGCCACAATGGTTTTTCGAGAAAAAATGGAAATTATTTTTCAAACCCATTTATTTGATTGGGATACTAATCATTGGTGTTTTATTATTACCTATGAGCTGGGGTTTATATCAACAGTATGATTTACAACCTGGAAAATTAATCAACAATATACCTATTCAATCAGGTTTGAAATTTTATTATTGGACGCAAAGTTTTGGCAGGTACACAGGGGAAAACTATTATCGTGAAATGAGTTATCCAACTTTCTTATTGGAGAATATGTTTTGGAGTTTCTTACCTTGGATTTTTATTTTTCTTTGGGCTTTTGTAGCTAAAATAACCACTATTTTAAAAGAAGGTTTGTTTAAAGTACATATTGAACGAATTAGTTTTTTTGGTTTCTTGTTGACTTATTTAGTATTATCAAGAAGTCAGGCGCAATTGCCCCATTATATATTTGTGGTCTTCCCCTTTGCTGCTATTTTAGTTGCTGCCCATATGGCACCATTACTCGAAAAGTCTGATAGTTTGAGTAGAGGGGTTAGATGGTTTTATCGATTCCATCTTTTCATTTTTTTAATATTATTGATCGCCATGGGTTTGATCATTAATATTCCATTTGGAAAGATGGGTTGGTGGGCTGTATTAATTCAGTTCGGCACTTTTTTGTTGATGCTTAAAATCATCATTAGTAAACTTGGGCTAATTCAAAAATGGATTACAATGAGTCTTGTATTGATGATTGGGCTAAACTTAATTTTAAATAGTTTCTTTTATCCGCATTTATTGCAATACCAGTGGGGAAATGAATTAGCTAAAGTGGCGAAAGCGAAACAATGGAATATCAAAAAAGCTGCTTTGTATAAACTGCCTAATAGCTATGCATTTCATTTTTATGGACAGCATATTTTCCCTGTCATTAAAGATAGTAACTTATTAAAAGAAGGGCAATGGTTGGTGACGGAGACATTGCCTGCAAAGCAAGTATTGGCTGATTTTCCGCATTCGAAGATCTTATATCAAGGGAATCGATTCCATGTAACCTTATTGACTTTATCTTTCTTAAATCCAGCAACAAGGGCTAAAGAATTAACCCCTTATGTTCTAATGGAGCTCAAGAAATAGTAGAGGAAGTTTAAGGAGAAATGAATGGGTTGCTAAAAAATAAACTGGGTTGAATTTTTTGGAGCTGTCAACTCATAACTCTTTCTTTGTCCATTAACTGTGACATGAATAATATTGATTTGGTTTGGATCAATGCCAAATAGTATTTCACAAAAAATATTCAATTGTTTTATTTGTTTAACTTGTTTGATTTCAAAGTAACTCCATGTGCTTTCTTTCTGTATTTCGAATCCTATAAAGTCCATTTTGTATTTAACACCATTTGACTGAAGGGCCAATTTTTTTTGCATGTATTGGTTGATATATAAATTGGCTTTTTCTTTTTGATTGGCTTGACTCAGATCTAATTTTACATTGAATTCTTTTTGAATCATTTTCTCCAAGTCGTCTGTATAAGTACGAGCACTAATTTCAATGGTTGACTCTTTTGAATTGTGTTCTACTTCTACCACTGAAATAAAAAAAGGATGCATTGCAGTCAGCGTCCAAAGCATCAAATGTTTCAATCCAATCCAAGCCATAGTAGTTTATTTTGTGGATACAAAGGTCTTCTTTAATTTAACACCAGAAAAATTCATTTATGGACGAGTTGTTAATGTACGGAAGACTTGGTTTTAAGCATATTATTGATTTAGATGGCGTGGATCATATTTTATTTGTATTGGCTTTGACCCTGCGATACATCTATGCTGATTGGAAAAAGGTATTAGTATTAGTCACTTCTTTTACAATTGGACATTCTTTGACATTGGCTTTAAGTACATTTTCACTGATTGACATTTCGGTTGACTGGATAGAATTTTTAATTCCAGTAACCATTCTAATAACCGCAGTGTCCAATTTTTGGGTCAAAGATTTTGAATTTAAACAACGCAACTTGCTCCATTATGCTCTAGCCCTCTTTTTTGGCTTAATCCATGGCCTTGGGTTTAGTAATTATTTAAAAAGTTTGCTAGGCAGGGAGGAAGCTTTAATTGGACCTTTATTTTCCTTTAATATTGGGCTTGAAATAGGACAAATCTTAATTGTTGGGGTGATTTTTGTCCTTTCCTTTTGCTTGATCTCCCTCTTCAATTTGCCAAGAAAAATATATGTGCGGTATGGTTCTATCTTGGCTATATCCTTATCTTTACGTATGATCCTAGAGCGACTAGGATCTCTTTAAAACTTGAAAAACGAAAAGCAATGAAGAAATTATTGTCATTCGGATGTATGTTCTTAACTGTCTTGACAGTTTTAGCACAAGATATCCGTAACAACCCAGGCTCTAACCATGGAAACAAGTTCGAGCAATTGGGCACTATTTTACCTACGCCGAATGAATATAGAACGGCAAGCGGTGCTCCAGGACCAAAGTATTGGCAACAGAGAGCGGACTATGACATCAAAGCAACTTTAGATGAAAAAAATTTAATGTTACATGGTGCAGAGACCATCACTTATTTTAATAATTCTCCAGACGTATTAACTTATATCTGGTTGCAATTAGACGAAAATGAGCATAGCACTACTAAGAACGCTGGTTATCCAGAGGGAAGTTCTATGAGTAGAGGTATGAGCCCTGCAATGATCGATAAATTAGAAGAAGCAAAAAGCGACAATGGATTAGGGGTAAATATTTTAAAAATTACCGATCTATTAGGTGCTAAATTAAAGTATACAGTAAATAAGACGATGATGCGTGTAGAATTACCTACTCCATTAAAACCAGGTCAAAAGTTTGCTATGAAAGTAGATTGGAATTACAAAATCACAGATAGAATGACTGTAGGAGGTAGAGGTGGATATGAGTTTTTCCCAGAAGACGGGAATCATTTATTCACTATGGCACAATGGTATCCTCGTTTAGCAGTGTATTCTGATTTCCAAGGATGGCAACACCACCAGTTTACTGGAAGAGGTGAGTTTGCCTTGACATTTGGTAATTTTAAAGTGGCGATCACTGTACCTAGCGACCATGTGGTGATGGCCACTGGTGCATGTCAAAACTATGCATCAGTATTGAGTCCTGCTCAGTTAGCGAGATGGAACAAAGCTCAAAATTCTGCAGAACCTGTAGAGGTGGTTACTTTGGAAGAAGCGAAGAAAGCAGAAAAATCAAAAGCAACCACTCAAAAAACTTGGGTATTTAATGCAGAAAATGTGCGTGATTTTGCTTTTGGATCAAGCCGTAAATTTATATGGGATGCTTTAGCAGCTAATGTGGAAGGCAAGAAAGTAATGTGTATGAGTGCTTATGGAAAAGAAGCCTACGGTTTATACCGACCATTCTCTTCGAAAGCAGTAGCGCATACGATTAAGACTTACTCTAAATTCACTATCCCTTATCCATACCCGGTAGCACAAAGTATTGAGGCATCAAACGGGATGGAATATCCAATGATCTGTTTTAACTATGGTCGTACAGACAAGGATGGAACTTATACTGAAGCAACAAAGAATGGTATGTTAGGTGTGATTATCCACGAAGTAGGGCATAACTTTTTCCCAATGATTGTAAATAGTGATGAGCGTCAATGGTCTTGGATGGATGAAGGATTAAATACTTATGTTGAATACTTGACAGAAGAGTTATATGACAATAAATTCCCTAGTCGTCGTGGACCAGCATTTTCAATTGTAGATTATATGAAATTGCCCAAGGATATGCTAGAGCCTATTATGACAAACAGTGAGAATATCATTCAGTTTGGACCCAACGCTTATGCAAAGCCGGCTACTGGATTAAACATATTACGTGAAACAATTATGGGCCGTGAATTATTTGATTATTCTTTTAAAGAATATGCAAGACGATGGGCTTTCAAACATCCTACTCCTGCAGATTTATTTAGAACTATCGAAGATGCAAGTGCAGAAGATTTAGATTGGTTCTGGAGAGGCTGGTTCTATAGCATTGATCCGGTGGATATTGCGATTGATACGGTGAAGCATGCGGTATTTGACGCTAACGCTGCTGTACCTGCAGCAAGATCAATGGGCGGTCCAAGAGGATTGGCGAAGCCAGAAGTGAATAGCTTTGAAGACATTTCTAAAATCAGAAATAGAAATGATAAATCAATTGTATTCTTAACTGACGTAGACACAAGCTTACGTGATTTCTATTGGAGATACGACAGAGGTTTAGAGCCTTATGACTCGGTGACGAAACAACCAGCAATTACAATGCCTGCTCCTGAAGCATTAACGGATGCTGAGAAAGCTAAATATGCTAATGCGAATTTGTATGAAGTAAGTTTCTTAAATAAAGGAGGCTTAGTGATGCCAATCATTCTTGAATTCACCTTCGAAGATGGCACGAAAGAAACACAACGTCTACCAGCACAAATTTGGAGAAAGAACGAAAACAAAGTAACAAAGGTATTTTTGACAAGTAAAAAAGCAGTATCTATTCAATTAGATCCAATGCGTGAAACGGCTGACATTGATGAAAGTAATAATAAGTGGCCAAATGTGGCTGCGCCAAGTAAATTTACTTTATTCAAGTCAAAAGGGTTTACTAGAGGACAATCAGTGGGATTGTCTCCTATGGCTGCGAGTCAAAACAAACAATAATATTGTTGTAAGTAGCAAAAATAAAAAGAGCCGCATCGATTTTCGATGCGGCTCTTTTTGTAGTATAAGGTAAAAGTTTTTTTTAAGTATGTGCTGCTGCTTTATAATTTCTCCATTTAGAGATTACTGCTTCCATATCAGTGGGTAAAGGGCTCTCAAAACGCATCATGGCTTCTGTGGTTGGATGTATAAAACCAAGTGTTGCTGCATGTAAGGCACATCTTGGGCAGGCGTCAAAACAATTATCAACGAATTGTTTATATTTTGTATAGATCGTCCCTTTTAAAATTCTATCTCCACCATATTCTTGGTCATTAAATAAAGTATGTCCAATATGTTTCATGTGCACGCGAATCTGGTGTGTTCTTCCAGTTTCTAATACACAAGACACAAGAGTGGTGTAATTATAACGTTCGATAACTTTATAATGTGTTATGGCATGTTTGCCAACTTCTCCTTCTGGATAAGCATCAAACATTTTACGAAAGGTTTTATGTCGAGCGATATGTGCGTTCACCGTTCCTTCGTCCTCCTCTATATTGCCCCAAACTAAAGCTAAATATTTACGTTCTACTGTATGGTTGAAAAACTGTTTTGCTAAATGACTTGCTGCTTCTGGTGTTTTAGCAAGCACAATGAGTCCAGTGGTATTTTTATCAATACGATGTACCAAACCAAATCTTGGTAAGATTTCTTCATTTAAATTTGGATTTTGTGCCAATAAATGAAAGGCTACGCCATTGAGTAAAGTGCCCGTATAATTTCCAATACCGGGGTGTACCACCATATTGGCTGGTTTATTGATCACCATTAAGGCATCATCTTCATACACAATATCTAATGCCATTTCCTCTGGCTTCAATTCCGTGTAATCTGGGTTGACATAACTCATGTACACCACTTCATCGCCAGGTCGGGTACGATAATTACTTTTAACGACTTTCCCATTCACTGTTAAAAAACCACCTTCAATCCCATTCTGTAATTTGCTTCTAGTTAGTCCTTCGATCCTCATTTGAACCCATTTGTCAATACGCATAGGTTCTTGACCCTTATCAACAATAAAGCTAAGTTTCTCATAGACATCTTCGTTCTCTATTTGTAGCTCTTCGTTTTGTGGGCTATCAGATAATGAATCCTGGTTCACTATCGATTGTTTCGCATGCTCTTTTGTTGACATCTTGCAAAAGTAAGATATTGCTGCTTAGTTTGTAACTTTGTTCTATGCGTCAACAAGTGATTTTCGAAGATTTAGGAATTCAATCCTATCAGCCAACTTGGGATTACCAAGAACAGCTTTTAAAAGAAAACGTTGGATTGAAGGCAAAAGCTAGAACGGAAGGTAAGGAAGCAAATGAAGCAACCACTCAACATCGTTTGATATTGGTGGAGCATCAGCCTGTTTTTACATTGGGAAAGAATGGCAATAGAGCTAACGTATTGGTCTCTGACGAGCAATTAAAAGTCTTGGGCATTGAATTCTTCCATATAAATAGAGGGGGTGATATTACCTACCATGGCTTACAGCAGGTAGTAGGCTATCCAATTATGGACTTAGATAAGTTCAAGCCAGATTTGGGTTGGTATTTAAGAAGTTTGGAGGAAGTGATTATTCAAGTTTTGGCAGAATATGGATTGAAAGGAGAAAGAAGTGTGGGAGAAACTGGCGTTTGGTTGGATCCTGATGACCCATTTGTTGCAAGAAAAATTTGTGCTATGGGGATTAAGTGCAGTCGATGGATCACGATGCATGGATTTGCGTTAAATGTCAATACCGATTTATCCCATTTCGAATTCATTGTGCCTTGTGGAATCCAAGGGAAAACAGTGACTTCTATGGAAAAAGAACTAGGCAGGAAATTGGATTACGAAGAAGTAAAGCAAAAAATAAAATATCATTTTGAAGCTATTTTTGATTGTGAATTGATTTAAAATCCCCAATGGTTTCATCTCTAATTTGAGTACTTGAAAGTGCTTTAAAATTTTAAAGTGCCTGCTGGCAAAGATCGGTTGCCTTGTAAGCCACCGCTATGGATCACTAAAATGGAACGCCCTTTTTCAAAATAATTTTCTTTAATTAAGCTGTCAACTGCAAAGATCAATTTGCTAGTATATACAATATCAGTTGGTATTTTTTCCTTTTCCCAAAAAGCATTCATAAAAGCAATAATGTTTGGGTTTGTTTTAGCATATCCTCCTTGATGGAATTGGTGCAATAGAGTATAGTCTTTAAGTTTATCTATTAGTAATGCTTCAATCTCGGCTTGTATGCTACCTTCGTTTTTTAAAACGGGGATACCAATAATTTTCTGATTTGGTTTAGCTGCGTTAATGAAACCTGCAAGCATAGTACCTGTGCCTACTGCACCAACAATATAATCGTAATATTCAGTTTCATGGTCAGTTAAAATTGTGCCCGCACCCTTTGCCCCTAAAGGACCATATCCACCTTCATCCACAAAAAAACAGCTAGTATTTTTTTTACTATCAAATAGAATTGCATCCTTTTTTGACTTGAATTCACTCCTACCTAAATAGTTTAATTCCATACCATAGGACTTTGCTTCTGCTAAGCTAGTAGTCATAGGTTCATGTTCATTTGTTCTGATATAACCTATACTTTTTAAGCCTGCTTCTTTTGCTGTAAATGCTAATGCAACGATATGGTTAGAGTAGGGTCCTCCAAAACTTGCGATAGTTGTTGCATCATTTGCTTTTGCTGCTTCGATGTAATACCTAAGTTTAAAAAACTTATTACCGCTCACTATTGGATGTATCATGTCTAATCTTAAGATATCAATAGAATGAGCTTGGCTAAAAGAACCAATAGGTTGCTTATATGGATTTATATGCAAAATTTTATATTTAAAATAAATCAACTAATTTTGGCCCCTGTAAT
>CAZBJP010000038.1:12219-14972 GCA_964492205.1 uncultured Sediminibacterium sp. | reverse complement strand
TCTGGTATGGGATTCATCATTGTACAAGGTTTAGAACAAGACATTTTAGTTTTCCCAACTGATTTTAATACCGCATTAAAAGGAGATGAAGTACGCGTAAAAATTACGAAAATAAGACAGGGCTCAGGAAAAAAAGAAGGTAAAGTCATAGAAGTGATTAAAAGAAAGCAAGTTTCATTTTCAGGCACTATGCAGATAATGCAACACCATGCTTTCTTTTTACCTAATTCCATCCACCCAATGCCAGACATATATATCCCAATGGATAAATTAAAGGGGGCAAAAACAGGGGATAAAGTGATTGTACAATTAACAAAATGGGATAATGCGAATAAAAAGCCCGAAGGGGAAGTGTTAGAAATTTTTACACCAGAGAAAGAGAACGACATGGCCATGAAGTCAATTGTGGCAGAGTCAGGATTCCCTTTGGTATTTGATGGGGAAGTTTTGGCCTTCGCAAAAACCTTATCTGATAATATTACTCCAGAAGAAATAGCTAAAAGGAAGGATTACAGAAAAGTTTTAACTTTCACCATTGACCCTGTAGATGCAAAGGATTTTGATGATGCCATTTCATTCCAACAGTTAACTAATGGGCATGTTGAAATTGGTGTACATATTGCTGATGTAAGTCATTTTGTACAACCAGGTACCGCAGTAGACAAAGCTGCTTTTGAAAGGGCAACATCTGTTTATTTACCTGATCGTGTCTATCCAATGTTGCCGGAAAGGATTTCCAATGAATTGTGTTCTTTAAGACCTAGAGAAGAAAAATTAACTTTCTCTGCCACATTTGAAGTGGATGATGCGGGTAGGATTGTTCATACATGGTATGGTAAAACTGTTATCTATTCGGATCGTCGATTTACCTATGAGGAAGTACAAGAAATAATAGAAAAAAAAGAGGGAGACCATAAAGATGAAATACTATGGTTACATGAATACACGCAAAATTTAAGGAAGAAGCGTTTTGAAAACGGTGCCATCAATTTTTCTTCACAAGAAGTACGATTCACACTAGATGCAACGGGTAAACCAATT
This sequence comes from uncultured Sediminibacterium sp., assembly GCA_964492205.1. Lineage (GTDB taxonomy): Bacteria > Bacteroidota > Bacteroidia > Chitinophagales > Chitinophagaceae > Sediminibacterium. The sequence goes on along the minus strand of CAZBJP010000038.1, from coordinate 13,931 downwards.
GGCATTACTGTGAAAGAAAGTAAGGCATCACATCAATTGATTGAAGAATTGATGTTAAAAGCTAATCAGTTAATTGCGGAGAAGATGGGTAATGTGAAAGTGAAAAAAGAACCATTACCTTTCCCTTATCGTGTGCATGACCAACCGAACGAAGATAAATTAAGTCCGTTCGTCGTGTTTGCAAAAAAACATGGTTATCCATTTAATATTGATTCTCCAGAACACATTGCGCATAGCTTTAACAATTTAATGTTGGCATCCAAAGGCAAACCTGAGCAACATGTATTGGAACAATTAGGAATTCGTACAATGGCTAAGGCAGTGTATACTATCAACAACATTGGACACTATGGGTTAGGCTTTGAACATTATTGTCATTTTACTTCCCCTATACGTCGTTATCCTGATGTATTAGTGCACCGAATTGTACAAAGTGTATTAATGGGTAATGCTATTAATGATGAAGGTTTAGAAGAAAAATGTGTGCATTGTAGTATGAGAGAAAGAGCTGCAATGGAAGCAGAACGCGCTGCAAATAAGTACAAACAAGTAGAATTTATGCGCGATTATCTTGGTCATAGTTTTGAAGGAATCATAAGTGGTGTATCAAGTTTTGGCTTCTTTGTTGAAACCATTGAACATAAATGTGAAGGACTAGTAAGCATCACAAGTTTGTCAAAATTTGATGACTTTAGATTGCTTGAATCAGACTATGCTTTAGTGGGTTCAAGATCTGGTAGAAAATTCAATATGGGTGATAAAGTTATCGTAAAAGTGGTGGCTGCTAATTTAGATAAACGACAATTAGATTTTGAATGGGAAGTCAATGGTATGTTGAATAAGTAAGTTTTAATAGGCCGTTAAAGTTTCTTGGAAAACAACTCCTTCTTGTGCTAAACTTTTTAAGATTGGTTGATAGATTCTCGCATCAATAGGGATATGTAATCCTGTCATTTTTATTTCTCCTTTCAAATAAGCACATACACCCATGGCAAGTGGAAGTCCAACTGTCTTAGCCATGGCAGTATGTATGGCATCATCTCCAGTCAAAACCATACTACTATCTATTTTAAAATGATTTGCACCAATGTTGTATTCGATTTCGTGTAACATCACTACTAAATCTTTGTCTGTATCTGCCAATTTCCATTTGTCTTCTAATAACCATTGTAAAATACTTGCATTGGAGTTAAACTGAGCAGGAATCAATGTGGTATCAAATAAACCAATAAATTCAAGTTGTGCTTTAATGGTTGGATCTTGAATAAATTCTTCAAGTTTTGCTTCCAAACCTTTTTGTTGAATATGTTGCTCAAACCAATTTTTCAACGAAGTATTAGGTGCTAAATGAAGTATAGTTTCATCGGTCAATTGCAGTTGTACAATTGCATTCCAGCCTTTACAAAATGCAGGGTAGCGTAATGTTGTACGTACAAAATCTTTTACACCATGTAAATGATAGGTGTCAATGTAAGACAATGAATTTCTATTTGGATAATAAGCCAATGGGCCAAGACCAGTGATGTTCACTATTGGAGTTTGGTCAAATATTGAAGTATAATCTTTTGTAACAGTGGCTCCGTTTTCTAAATAAATGGCACCTGCTTTTCCTGCTAAAATGATATTTCTTGGATTCCAGCTTATTTTATAATGCCATGGGTTATCATCACTTTCTGGCGCAACCAATCCGCCACAATGGGATTTAAAGCTTG
>CAZBJP010000038.1:10223-12209 GCA_964492205.1 uncultured Sediminibacterium sp. | reverse complement strand
CATATGGTCAATTCCGGGATCTAAACCCATTTCACAGAGGAATAAAAGCTTTTTAGACTCAATCTCAGCTGCAATTGAGCGCATATTGTCATCTACATAAGAAGCAGTGAACAATGGTTTTTCAAAATGCAAACAATCTTTTGCGACCAAAAAATGTAAGTGTGCAGGTAACATAGACACCACGATATCTGCTTTTTGAACCAAATTTTGACGATTTAATTCATTTTCTATATCAATACCAAAGGAAGTTCCATTTGGGGCATTATTCCACTTGTTTTTTGCAGTAGCTGCATCTCCATCTGCCAGAAGGATATACCAGTCATTTTCTACTGCTTTTTTTTGTAAATATTGGATTAAAACAGTGGCAGATTTACCTGCTCCAATAATGAGTATTCTCGAGCCCATTTTTGAATGTATAAGTGATTAAAAATCTATAGGTTAAAGTTAGTATTTATTGCTAAAAACTGTGGATAAAAATGTGTAAATCTATACTGATTTTTAGCATAAAAAAGGGGTCAAAAAGTTATCTTCGTAGACGTTCTAATTCAATACTTTTTTGGGTATTGGGAAATGACAAATTGAAACAAAAATTATGGAAGAAAATTTAGGTGAAAATTTAGGTCTAGAGCAGACCCAGGACAATGATCGTGTGATTAGAGTCAACATTGAGGAGCAGATGAAAACCTCCTATATTGACTACTCGATGTCTGTCATTGTAGGTCGTGCTTTACCAGATGTACGTGACGGTTTCAAACCCGTTCACCGTCGTGTATTATTTGCCATGCATGAGTTAAATTTCACCCACACGGTGATACTGCAATCTATGATACTTTGGTGCGTATGGCTCAGGAATGGACGATGCGTTATAAGTTGGTAGACGGGCAGGGTAACTTTGGTAACCAAGATGGTGATCCACCGGCAGCAATGCGTTATACTGAAGCACGATTGCAAAAGATCTCAGAAGCTATGTTGGACGATTTGGAAAAAGATACAGTAGACTATCAGTTAAACTTTGACGATAGTTTATCAGAGCCAAGTGTATTGCCAACAAGGATTCCACAGCTTTTAGTGAACGGTTCTTCCGGTATTGCAGTGGGTATGGCAACCAATATGTTACCTCATAATTTAAATGAAGTAGTGGATGGATGTATTGCCTACATCAACAATAAAGAGATCACGATTGAGGAATTAATCACCATAGTCAAAGCACCTGATTTTCCAACAGGGGGTGTGATCTATGGCATGGAAGGTGTGAAACAAGGTTTGATGACAGGTCGAGGTCGTGTTGTGGTACGTGGAAAATGCAATGTAGAAACCAAAGCCAACGGTCGTGAAATGATTGTGATCAATGAAATTCCTTACCAAGTAAATCGCGATCAACTAACAGATCGCATTGGTCAATTGGTCGTGGATAAAGTGATAGATGGTATCACACACGTAAACAATGAAAGTAACAAACGCGAGGGAACCCGTATCGTTATTGAATTACGTAAGGATGCTGTTGCACAGGTAATCATAAACCAATTATTTAAATTCACAGAATTGCAAACCAGTTATGGTATCAATAATGTGGCATTGGTAAAGGGGCGTCCTAGAATTTTGAACTTGAAAGAATTGATATTAGAGTTCGTTGATTTTAGAATGGAAGTGGTGATTCGCCGTGCTAAATTTGAATTAAGAAAGGCCGAAGAACGCGCACATATTTTAGAAGGTTATTTAATTGCATTAGATCATTTAGATGAAGTCATTCGTTTGATTAGGAGTTCAGCCAATCCAGATGCAGCAAAAGAAGCATTAATCTCAGCAGGATGGGGTATATCAGAGATTCAGGCAAAAGCAATTTTAGAATTAAGATTGCAACGTTTGACTGGAATGGAGCGTGAAAAAATTAAGGAAGAATTTGATCAATTAATGAAGTTGATTGCTTCTTTAAAAGAATTATTAGGTAGTGAACATTTACGTTTTGAATTAATCAAAACTGAATTA
>CAZBJP010000038.1:0-10213 GCA_964492205.1 uncultured Sediminibacterium sp. | reverse complement strand
TTATTACTATTTCTCATTTAGGTTATATCAAGCGTACTTCTGCAACAGAATACCGTCAACAAAAGCGTGGAGGCCGCGGTGCCATTGGTTCTAAGACAAGAGAAGAAGATTATGTTGAGCATTTATTTATTGCATCCACGCATGATACCATGTTATTCTTTACAGAGAAAGGACGATGTTTCTGGATGCGTGTTTATGAAATTCCAGAAGGTGAAAAAACAAGCAAGGGTAGAGCAATTCAAAATTTGATCCAATTGCCACAAGATGATAAAGTAAAAGCAATCATTGAAGTTCGAAATTTGGCTGATAAAGATTATGTAAACAATCATTATATCATTTTATGTACTAAAAAAGGTATCATCAAGAAAACATGTTTAGAAGAATTTAGTCGTCCAAGAGTCAATGGAGTAAATGCTATCACGATCAATGAGGGCGATGAATTATTAGCTGCACGTTTGACGGATGGTAATAACGAAGTGATGATGGCAGTAAAATCTGGTCGTGCAATTCGTTTCCCAGAAGAGAAAGTAAGACCAACAGGTAGAGGAGCGATTGGTGTTGCAGGTATTGAAGTAGATGATGATACTGACGAAGTGGTAGGTTTAGTTTGCGTAAGTAGAGAGGACAAAGACCGTACCATTTTAGTGGTTAGCCAACAAGGTTATGGTAAGCGTACTCCTATAGACGACTACCGTATTACAAACCGTGGAGGAAAGGGAGTTAAAACCATAAACGTCACAGAAAAAACTGGAAACTTGGTGGGCATTATGGATGTAATAGAAAAAGAAGATTTAATCATCACTTGTAAATCAGGTGTAACCATCAGAACAAGTATCTCAGAGATCAGAGAAGCTGGTAGAGCTACTCAGGGTGTTAAGTTGATTCGTTTAGATGAAAGTGATGAGATAGCTGCTACATCTAAGATAGAAGAGCAAGAAGTAACTGAAGAAGGAGAAAATACATCAATTGAAGGAGAAATTTCACCAAATCAAAGTGAAAACTCGACGACAGAAGATGAAAATTCGGTTTCAGAAGCATAAATTTAATAACTTTAGTACTTTAAAATAATCATTATGAAAAAATGGATTGGTACAATGTTCTTGGTGACATTGATGCAAACAGCTATTGCTCAAGACTTTAAAAAAGTAGAGACGAGCTTATTATTAAACAATTATGTAGCTGCAAAAGCTGAATTTGAAAAGGTAATTGCTAAAAAAGCTGCTTTAGAAACAACTCTAGAAGGCTATTATTGGAAATCTAAGATTTATGCAGGTTTGTCAAAGGATACCACAGGCAAATATCCTGAAGCAAAAGAAAACCTTTTTAAATATTTAGAAGAGTATATCAAAGCTGATCCAGAATATAAATTAGCAGTAGCAAGTGGCCAAGAAGCCTTTTTTACTGCTTATACAAATAGTTTTAATGATGGTGTTTCGGCTTTTGGACAAAAAAAATGGAAAGATGCTGCAAATCATTTTGATAGAGGAGTAGTAATGAGTGATATTATTTTTTCTAAAGGTTGGTCTTCTAATAAACAACCATTTGATACTACAACGTTAATGTACGCAGGCTATTCTAATCAAAATGCTGGAAATATTGAGAACACAATAAAGCATTATACTAGAATGATTGATGCGAATTTAAAGTCTCAAGAGTTAATTGATATCTATAAATATGTGTTGATCAAGGCGTCAGAAACTAAAAACAAGGCCTTATTTGATAAATATTATGCTATATCTGAAAAGAACTATCCAGAAGAAAAATGGTTCGAATTCAGAGTAGACTACATGGATAAAAATTTAACTATTGACGAAAAATTAGCTGCATATGATGCCCAAGCAAGTAGTAATAATTTAAGTGAAGTTGAATGTCAGATGTATGGTGATATGTTTATGTCAGCTAGAAATGAAGAGGGTTTGTCTGAGGATAAAGCAAGTTTATTTTTAGATAAAGCTGCTGATGCATATACTAAAGCATATAGATTAAATACACAAAACTTTGCGGCCGCATTTAACGTAGGAATTAGCTACTATAACCAATTTACAGCATTAGATGAGCAGTATAGTAATAATATCAGGTCTTTACAACAACTAAATGCTAATAAACCTGTTGCACCTAAAGATCCTAAGAAAAAATTGGCATTTGATGCTAAATTCAAAGCACAGCAAGATTCAATCAAAAAATTGAATTTGGCGCTTGATGCACCAATGAAGGCAAAAGTGGATCAAGCAATAGAATGGATTGAAAATGCCTATAATATTGTAAAGGATAAAGATCCATTGTCTAGAAATGAAAAAAATGTTGCCTCTAGATCGGTAGATTTCTTAGCTACATTATATGCCTCAAAAAGAGACAAGAATAGAGGGAACCAAAAATTATACGATGAGTTAGACGCTAAGTTTAACAAATATGATCAGTTACATGATAAATACCAATAGTATTTAATCATTATTAAAGTTCTAAATTTTAGAAGCCTTCCTTTAATGGAGGGCTTTTTTTATTCCTGATGTCCTTAGTTGGATAAATGCATCAAGTAAATGGTTTTAATAACAGTAGCATATAATGTGCTTATAGAAATAATAATGGGGTGTAAAGATCCTTATGTTTGTATTATTCTATTTAACATAATGTTAATTATAAGCAATAATTATACTTAGTTATAGATGTAGATAGCCTGAATGACAATTTGATAGATTCAAAATAGGTTGTATTTTGTAGCATAAACAATTATATATGGCCAACCATTCTACTAGGAGAAAATTTGTTCAAGATGCTAGTTTAGCATCATTAGCTTTAAGTTTAAGTCCACAGTTTATTAAAGCACAATCAAACACCAAAAAAGATCTGGTTAGAATTGGTATTATTGGAACCGGATACCGTGGTCAAAATCATATTGATATTTTAGTTCAACGTACTGATGTGGTCATCATTGCTTTTGCAGATCCTGATGAAAAGATGTTAGCTGATGCCCAAAAGATACTTTTAAAAGCAAATAAACCTGCGGCTATAGAGTATAAAAATGGTAATGAAGACTATAAAAATTTACTTAAAAGAGCAGATATTGATGCAGTTATCATTGCCACACCATGGGAATGGCATATCCCACAGGCAATTGAATCTATGAAAAATGGTATTATACCAGGTGTTGAAGTAAGTGGAGCCATCAATATTAAAGAATGCTGGGATGTGGTTAATGCAAGTGAAAAATACAATGTTCCGGTAATGTGTTTAGAGAATGTATGTTATAGAAGAGATGTTTTAGCAGTCTATAATATGGTTAGAAAAGGCCTTTTTGGGGAATTACTTCACTTGCAAGGTGGGTATGAACACGATCTTAGGGGTGTAAAGTTTAATGATGGTGTAACCGCTTATAACTCTGGAGCTGAATTTGGTGAAAAAGGCTTTAGTGAGGCAAAATGGAGAACCAACCATTCCTTATATAGAAATGGAGAATTATATCCTACTCATGGCTTAGGACCAGCTGCGATGATGATCGATATTAATAGAGGTAATAAACTAACTAGACTTTCTTCTGTTGCAACCAAGGCAAGAGGTTTACATAAATATATAGTTGAACATCCAAAAGGTGGTGAAAATCATCCTAATGCGCAATTAAAATTTAAATTAGGTGATATAGTCACTACAAGTATACAAACGCATAACGGTGAAACGATATTGCTCACCCATGACACCAATTCCCCTCGACCATATAATCTTGGCTTCCGTGTTCAAGGAACTCAAGGATTATGGCAGGATTTTCATGCAGGACAATTTTCAGCTGGACATATCTATATTGAAGGCCTTTCTCCCAAAGCCCATCAATGGGAAAACCCAGAAGCCTATTTAAAACAGCATGACCATCCTTTATGGAAACGTTATGAGTCGGATACAAAAGGCGCCGGACATGGTGGTATGGACTTCTTTGTGATCAATGCCTTTGTAGAATGTATTAAAAGAGCAGTTCCGTTCCCTATGGATGTCTATGATTTAGCAACTTGGTATGCAATCACACCTTTGTCTGAAAAATCAATTGCCGAACAAGGTCAAGTTCAAGAAATACCAGATTTCACAAGAGGAAAATGGCAAAATAGAAAACCTGACTTTGCAATGGATGATCAATTCTAACGCTTGAGTAATTATTAATTTAACCTATTAATAGTTACTTAATTGTTGATTATTAAATATTTACATCAATTTATTTAAAATTTAATATTAAATAAATTGATACTTTATGTTGTATAAGCATTTTATAAATGCTATATAAATACTTTACAGGAATTAAATTAACTTATTGAATTCAATTAAAAGCTGGATCTGATTTTTTGTACGATCAAGATTTTGTTCTGGCCTTAATGTGTGATAATACCGATCCATTTCAAGGTAGTCTGTCAAAAAACGTATTGCTTGCATATAAATCATAAACTGACCCGAAAAGCTGAAATGATCTATTTCAAAATTGGTTAGGTGGTCCCCCATCGCTCCTAAATACCCATTTTGTAAAGCTGTCCATCGGTCCGAAATGATGCATATTTGATCTAAATCTTGGCATTCTTCATTCACTGGACAGAGATAAGTACGACACATATCACCCACATCACTAATAAAATATCCAGGCATAGTCGTATCGAGGTCAATGACACAAATAGCTTCTGATTCATTTTTAAATAACACATTACTAATTTTTGTGTCATGGTGTGTAACCCTTAAATAAGCTTCTTTACTATTAGTGAAATGGAGCCATCTATCTAAATAAGATTTATGGGATTTCAAAAATAAGATTACTTGTTTTACTTGATCTATCCTAGCAGTATTTCCATGAATAGTGGCTTGCTCAAATTGATGGTACCTTAAACCCAAGTCATGAAATTGAGGGATGGTCGCTCTTAGCTCTCCTATTGGAAATCCCACTAAACTTGCCGTAAATTGCCCAAATTGCTTCGCTGCAGATTGAGCTTGTGTAGCATTGGTCAAGACATCGTAGGCCTTACCTTCGATTTTTCTAAATGCTCGGTAATGGTTCCTCTCCCACTCAACTAAAGTCTCCCCCGTTTTAGTTGGAACTAAATGAGAGAAAAGAGTGTTCGGTGCATGTTTTTTAAGGTATTGACCAATAGATCGGATATTATGGTCAATTGCTTCTGGGCTTTTGAATATCTCTGTATTGATTCTTTGTAAAATGAAATTACCTTGATTCGTCTTTACCTCAAAAGTTTGATTAATTAAACCTTGATTCAACGGGACAACAATGGCGTCCTCCCAATCAAATTGTTTAAATAGTACTTGCATCATAATCAGTATAAATGTACAAAATTGCCCCTTACTAACTATCTTTAAAAGCTGATAATTAATGATATAAATATGAATAGAAGAAAATTTATAAATTTAAGTGGCTTAGGAATAACTAGTTTTTCAGTTCCTAATTTTGTCCCTTCTTTTAAAGCATCAACTACAATACAACCTATAGTAGCATCTACATGGGATGCTGGTATGAGGGCCAATGTAGCTGCATGGACTGTTTTAAATAACGGCGGTACTGCGCTTGATGCGGTTGAGCAAGGTGTCATGGTTACTGAGTCTGAATTAAATTGTTGTGTTGGTTTAGATGCCAATCCTGATAGAGATGGTGTGGTCACATTAGATGCTTCTATAATGGACCATGAATTTAATTGTGGATCAGTTGCATTTTTGGAACGTATTAAACATCCTATTTCAGTTGCAAGAAAAGTCATGGAAAAATCGCCGCATGTTTTTCTAGTAGGTGCTGGTGCACAAGCTTTTGCTTTGGCCAATGGGTTTAGTTTAGAGCCAAATGTTTTATCAGAACAAGCGAAGAAAAACTATAATGAATGGTTGAAGACCTCTAATTATAAACCTATCATTAATGTAGAGAAAAATCAGTCGTTAACTTATTTAGACCCTGCTTTCAATGCACCAAAAAAATTAACAGATGGTAATTGGAATCACGACACCATTGGTATGGTTGCATTAGATCAATTCGGAAATTTAAGTGGTAGTTGTACTACAAGTGGCGCTGCATTTAAAATGCGTGGTCGTGTTGGGGACTCTCCTATCATAGGCGCAGGATTATATGTTGATAATGAAGTGGGCGCAGTGGTTGCCACAGGGCAAGGTGAAGATGTGATAAGGGTTGCTGGTGCGAGTGCAGTGGTAGAATGGATGCGTCAAGGGAAAAGTCCTGAAGAGGCTTGTAAGCTTGTTGTGGAAAAAATAAATCGAATAAAAAAAGAGTCAGCAAAAGACATCCAGGTATGTTTTGTCGCGATCAATAAAAAAGGTTCAGTAGGCGCGTTTGCTTTACAAAAAGGATTTAATTTCTCCGTGTATAATCATAATGGAAACAATTTAAACGACGCATCTTATTTGTTTTAAAAATAGTACTATGTCTAAAAAGGTCCTCGAAATTGCCACATTTAGTTTGGAAGCAACTTTGCGTGCACTAGCTGCAGGTGCGGATAGGATTGAATTTTGTGAGAATCCAATGGAAGGCGGAACGACTCCGTCTTACGGTAGTTTACTTTTGTTGTCTCAATTGACTAAACAACCCATCTTCCCAATTATTCGTCCAAGAGGTGGAGATTTTCTATATACAGAAAGAGAATTTCAGGTAATTCAAAACGATTTGATGGTTTGTAAGCAATTGGGTTTTAAAGGTGCGGTCATTGGACTTTTAAATGCAGACGGAAATATAGATACAAAAAGAACTGCTGCATTGGTGCAAGCTGCAGGGTCTATGGAAATAACATTTCATAGGGCTTTCGATCGTTGTAAGGATGCTTTCACTGGACTTGAACAATTAATTGATATAGGTTGTAAAAGAGTTTTAACAAGTGGCCAGGTTCCGAATGTTTGTCATGCCATACCAATGATTCAACAATTGGTTGAAAAAGCCAATGATCGAATTATTATTTTGCCTGGTAGTGGTGTGCGAGCAGACAATATCGCAAACATTGTTATACAAACTGGCGTCAAAGAAATGCATAGTTCTGCAAGAAAGGCAATGTCTTCTAAAATGTTATTTAATCAGCCTACAATGAAGGAGAATATGACCTATTTTGATGTAGACACTGATGAAATTAACGCAATGTTAGCTGCATTAAAACAATGCAATTAATAAAGCATTCTTACTCTTATTGTTTCTTTTACTTCTTTTAATAAAGTCATCGCTTGCTTGGAAAGTTTACTATCCACATCCAATACCACATAACCAATTTCGTCGTTTGTTTTTAAGTATTGACCTACGATATTAATTTTGTTTTTAGACAATAAAGTATTGATTGCACCTAATACACCAGGGACATTTTTATGAATATGTAAAATACGGTGTGCTCCATCTACTGGCGGTAAACTTAAAGATGGGATGGTATGAGATCCATTTGATACCCCTCTCTCTAAATATTGGTATAATTTAATACTAACATCTTCACCAATATTTTCTTGTGCTTCTTCTGTTGATCCACCAATATGTGGTGTCAATAAAACATTAGATAAACCTTGAAGCGGTGTAGTAAATGAATCTCCATTTTTTTCTGGTTCAACTGGGAATACATCAATGGCAGCTCCAGCAATCTGCTTTTCTTTGATAGCGAGTGCTAATGCATCTAAATCTACCACTTCTCCCCTTGCATAATTGACTAAAATTGATCCAGTTTTAAATTGTTTAATCACCGACTTGTTGATCAAATTTTTTGTCTGGCTAGTTTCTGGTACATGCAATGAGATAATATCAGCGTTAATTACTATATCTTTAATCGATTTTTTTGCTTGCGCATTACCTAATGGTAATTTTGTTTCAATATCATAAAACAGAACACGCATTCCCATTGCTTCTGCCATCACACTTAATTGTGTTCCAATATTACCATATCCAATAATGCCCATGGTTTTGCCTCTTAATTCAAAACTGCCTTTTGCATCTTTATTCCAAATACCTTGATGTGCAGCATTGTTTTTATCTAAAATCCTTCTAATTAGTAAAATGGATGCACCAATCACTAATTCAGCAACACTTCTTGTATTACTATAGGGTGCATTGAATACAGCGATTCCCTTTTGTTTGCATGCTTTTAAATCAACTTGATTAACACCAATACAAAAACAACCAATGGCTTGTAACTTTTTAGCATTGTCTAGTACTTTTTTAGAAATAAAAGTTTTTGATCGGATTCCTAAAATATGCACATCTTTAATCACTTTGATTAATTCATCTTCACTTAAAGCACCTGCTATTTTCTTAACATCTGTATAACCTTGTTGTTTGAAATATTGTACAGCTTTATCACTAATATTTTCTAAAAACAGTACTTTAATTTTATCTTTGGGATAGCTAGTTAGGTCAATTTTGCTCATAGAACAAAGTTAATTTAAAATGGGTACTTTTGACTTCAATCACAATAAAATATAACTAGTAAACGTTATAATGAGATACCCTATAAATACTAACAGATGATTGTTCGATTTCTTTTATTGTGTAGCATACTTTTATTTAATGTATCATGCGGCACCAGTCAAGGGCCAAATTATACAGAGTCTGCTAATGACTTTACATACAATAAATTAACTACCGAAGCAAAAGAAAAATATACAGAAGCAATCAGATTAAAATACCAGTCTATTTTAGGGAACAAAAATTTTAGTGGACAAATTTTAGTTGCAAAAAATGGCGAGATATTATTTGAGGATTACAAAGGCTTTGCCAATTATAAATCAAAAGATTCCTTAGTAGCTGAAACGCCTATCCATTTAGCATCTGTATCAAAAACGTTCACAGGGATGGCGGTGCTTCAATTATGGGAACAAGATCAATTAGACCTGAAAGCCACTGTAGATCATTATTTACCTCAATTTCCATACAAAGACATTACTATTGAATTGTTATTATCACATCGTAGTGGTTTGCCAGATTACGCCTATTTCATGGAATCTAGACAGTATAAATCGGTGCGTTACAAAACAAAAAGAGGTCGTTGGGCAAAAAAATTGGTGTTAGTTAAGAACGAAGCACCATTCAGACAAGGACTATACACCAATAAAGACGTATTGGAATTTATGATTCAAAAAAAACCAGCTATTGCTGCAAATCCAAACCGTGTATTCAAGTATTGCAATACGAATTATGTTTTATTGGCTTTGATTATTGAAAAAATTACCGGTAAAGACTTCCCTACTTACATGCAAGAAACTATTTTTAAACCATTGAAAATGGAGCATAGTTTTGTGATGAGTCAACAAAATATCGATAAATACCTACCCTCTTATAATGCTCAAATGGTACCTTATGCGTTGGAGAAATATGATCTGATTTATGGGGACAAAAATATATACAGTACCGCTAGAGACCTCTATTTATGGGATAAAGCCCTGACGGAAGGTAGATTTCTACAACCTAGTACGCTTGAAATGGCTTACGAACCAAAAAGTCCCACCAATAAATATTGGCATAATTATGGTTTGGGGTGGCGTGTATTGGCTAAACCTAATGAGCAGAAGTTGATCTACCATAATGGGTGGTGGCATGGAAATAATACTGTTTTCACTAGATTGGTTGGTGAAACAGCCACTATTATCATTTTGGGTAATAAATACAATCGTGCCATCTATAAGGGTAAAGAGATTGCAGCTGTCTTTACTGGGAAAGAGGACACATCGGCACTTGTAGAGTAAAATCAAGCATTTTAGTGCTATTTTTATCGTATTTTTTGATGTTTACACCCTATTTTTGCAGACCTTAATCTTAAACAAAAGAATATAAGTATTGCTTATGAACAATTTTCTATTTTACGCCGTTCCGGCTATGGGTATTTTTGGTTTATTATATACACTATTGAAATTCAATTGGGTATCTAAACAACCAGCAGGTAATGATCGAATGAAAGAAATTAGTACGTACATCGCAGAAGGTGCAATGGCGTTTTTAAAAGCTGAGTGGAAGATCTTAGGCTATTTCGTTGTCATTGTTGCCTTATTATTAGGCTTTATGGCTACTAAAAATGAGGACAGTCACTGGACAATCGCAATCGCTTTTGTAATTGGTGCTATCTTCAGCGCAACTGCTGGTTATATCGGTATGAAAATTGCGACAAAAGCAAATGTACGAACTGCTGAAGCCGCAAAAACAAGTTTATCAAAAGCATTGAATGTATCATTTACAGGTGGATCTGTAATGGGCTTAGGTGTTTCTGGTTTAGCTGTCTTA
>CAZBJP010000037.1:1430-15128 GCA_964492205.1 uncultured Sediminibacterium sp. | reverse complement strand
TGTACGTCTACAACCGCACCAATAATTTGTTTGATTTTACCTGTTGTTGCCATATAGTTAATTGTTTTTACACCCCATTATAGGGCGAAAATAGAGATACTCTATTTCGGCTGCAAAGGTATGGATTTGGCAGTTTATTGCAAAAAATGTGGCCTTTCTTTTGGTGCCAAGGCTATCTTTTAGCCTTCAACCAATTTTCAGGATCAAAATAGACCGCTTTTTCGTTACAAATGGAGAACATTAATGCCCCTTCACCCTCTAAATTAATGCCAGAACGGCCTATTATTGTACCTGCTTTAACCTCCTGGCCATTACTGACAGAAGCACTACTTAAACATGAAAAAGCAGTAAAATATTTACCATGCTTGATCAAAATCGTTTTCTCCCCATTTACATCCCCTACATACACAACCGTGCCATTCGCCACGCTTTTTACAGCAGTACCTTTTGGAACGGCTACCTCTATTCCGTCACTTTTACGCTCTAATTTAGTACCAGGTATAGACTCCACACCAAAGCGAACGTAGACATTACCTGACGCTACTGGCCAAGGCAAGCCACCTTTATTATTCTCAAATAAGATAGAGGTTTCTCTTCCTTCATCTGTAGTTTCAAGAGCAGAATAGGGACGATTGCTTGAGGTGCTTTTAAGTCCACCTTCCACCTTCCCTACATTAGGTGTTGATTTAGATTTTGAAGCTGTTGAAGTCGTATTGCCATTGGCCGCATTATCCGATTTTAATTTAGCAAGTCGTTCTTTTTCTTTTCGCTGCGCTTCTAACATTTCCCTTTTTATGACAGCGGCGATGGCGGCTTGCATTTTTCTTCTTTGGGCTTCTTTTTGCCTTACTTGTGTTGTAATTTCTTGTTCTTTATTTTTTAATTGCTTCACTACTTTATCCTGCTCTTTTCGATCGTCTTGTAATACTTTTAATTGAACAGTTTGCGCCGAAAGTGTTTTTAAACGATCTTCTTTATTTTCACTTAAAATATTGATCTTAGATTTCAAGTTTTTTTCAGATAACCCAATCGCCATTGCTTGTGCTTCTCTGTTTTGACGATAACTTTTTAAATAAGTGATTCTTTTAACTGCGTCATTAAAACTACCTGCAGAAAATAAGAAATTAAGGTATTCATAACCACTTCTACTTTGATAAGCAAAAACAATACTTTTAGCATATCTGTATTTAAGTGTATCTAATTCATTGTTCAATCTTTTTACATCCTGTTGATTTGTCTGAATAGCAGCATCTAATAATTTAACCTGCTTTGCAATGCCGTTGATCAAAGCTTCACGTTTTGAAATTTTATTTCTAATAACAGCCAGCTGAGCCAAAGAACTTTTCTTATTTTTCTTTGTCTGTTCTAACAAATTATTTAACTCGTCCAATTCTTTTTGTAAAGATTGAGCTTGCTTTTGTAAATCTTCTCGGGAGTTGCCATTTTGAGCTATTGCAACATTAAAGCAACAACTCAAAAATAAACAGATTAGTATCGACCACTTTTTAATCATACAATTCATTTTTCACTTTTTATTTGCGTCTTCCAGTTTTAGGAACTGCAAAAGTGTATTTTAATGGTTCGTCAAAATTAAATTCTTTGAATTCCATACCAATGTCCAATTTGGTTTGTGCATTAATAGAGATCGTTCTAAATATAGGAAATTGAATATCATTCACCAAAGTATGTTGGCTATAATTGATATCACAAGTTCTATGTTTGGCAATGTCTACATCATCCAATTTCAATTGTACCAATTTGGTTTTGTCTTCACTTAGGATGATTAAATTTTTGAATAGTTTTCCCATTAAACTTACTTGCAATCTTTCATTGAGTACTTTGTATGAAACAATATCAATGCTATCCATAAAAATTGGATTGCCTATTACCAAATCTTCTATCGTTTCATAAGTCAAAGGGATCTTCACTATATCTTGTAAATAAGACAATGGATGACGTTCAATTTTTTTAGATAAGGGAAAGACCAAAACAATACTATCTCTATTAATATATGCTTTTAATCCTATCACCCCCATTGCACCTCTAATGGTAATATACATCCCACTGTCTTTTTGGATACTCAAATTTGCAATATAACTATCCTTATTTTTATTTGTCTCATAATCCATCTTCAATTTTGCATTCATGGTATTGAAGTTGATTTTAGTATGTGCTATATTGTGTACAATCCCCTCTACCATCAATACAGAATCTAACCTGGCTTTTTCCGCTAAAGCTGCTGAGTCGGGCATCACTTTTGCTGCTAGTGCATCTTGAATGACTTGTACCTTTTTTACATTGGCACATGACAGTGTAAAAAGCATAACCACCAAACCAAGTATTAGTTTTATTTTTTGCATTCCGTTATATTTTACCTGTATGCCCAAAGCCACCCACACCTCTTTGAGTTGTATCCAAACTATCCACCAATTGCCATTCCATTTTCTCCACTTTCTGAAAAACTATCTGAGCAATACGATCCCCATCTTGAATCACCTGAGTCTCATTTGACAAATTAATTAAAATGACTTTAATTTCTCCCCTATAGTCCGCATCAATAGTGCCAGGTGTATTTAAACAAGTCAAACCTTGCTTAATTGCCAAACCACTTCTTGGTCGTACTTGCGCTTCCCAGTTTTCTGGTAAAGCAATGTGTAAACCTGTTGGGACCAAAACACGCTCCATTGGAGCCAACTGAATTGGCGCTGCAATAAAAGCTCGTAAATCTAAACCAGAGGACCCTTCGGTTGCATAAGCCGGCAAGGGATGATGACTTTGGTTAACAATGGGAATGATTGTAGACATGTGCTACAAAAGTAGTTAAAAAAGCAAGTAAAATAAAGCGAATAACCCTTAGTTAACAAATTATTTAGAAGTAGAAAATAGAGCCAAAGCGCAAGGTATTAGACAATGGATTTTTTGTGATTCCGCCTCCAGAAGGGACTAGATAAGAAATATTAAACTTGGATTGTTGGTATTGAAAACTAGATCCAATAGTGAAATATTGCATACTTCCTAAATTCTTATTATTGTCTACAAAATAACCTGCTCTTAAATAAAAACGATTGGTATAATTATATTCTAAACCCAATGAGATTTTCAAAGATTCAGAAAGTGGCATCCCATATTTATTTGAAAAAGAATTAAACCAACTTGATACGACAGATTGAGAAAAATATTGATCAACTAATTCGGGATCACTACTATTTGGACTTGCTGGCACCATTAAACGATTGATATCCACGCCCATTTCTAAGGAATTTTCTACATCAAATTTATTCAAATAAGCAACTCCTAATCCAATATTTGCAGGGATGAAATATTTATTCTTTGACTCATTTGAGTAGCTCACCTTGCCTCCTAAATTAGATAATACTAAGCCAGCATGAAAACCTTCAAGGTCCTCATTTTGTTTATAAAACAAACTAATATCACCTGCAAAAGTGTTACCAGCTTTATAATTGGTTCCATTGGTGCCGTAAGAACCTTGAACCAATCTAGAATGAATATACCTTAAAGTCACGCCCATACTCAACGCATCTGTTAATAAAATATTATAACCAAAATCATAACTAAATTCAGATGGCCTTTGAGATGGTAAAGTAGAAGTGCCTGACTCATCTGTAAAATCAATATTACCCAAACTAAAAAAACGTAAGGAACTATTAATGCCGCTAAAACTATTTAACTTTTTATAAAAACCTGCACTTGCCAAATAAACATCATTTAATCCTAGGTCTTTTAACCATGGTGTATAATTTATTAAAAAGCCACGATCTTTTTCCATGTATGGAATCTTTGCAGTATTCCCAAAAAGATCATTCGCTTCTGGTGACATCGCAATGGAAAGATTACCCATCCCTCCAGATCTTGCATCTGGAGAAATCATCATAAATGGCACTGCAGTACTTTGCAATTTAATGGAAGTATTTTGTGCTGCTATTGAACCTGCAATCAGCATAAAACATAGGCAGGTAAATATTTTAAGTGAGTTCATTTTAATCATACTCGGACACATTAAGATTCTATAAAGTAAAGGTAACCTTAGATAATCAATATTTAAAACTTTAATAATGTATTTAACAACTGCTCCTTGATCCCATTTTGTATTACATCGACCTTGTAATAGTAAATCCCAGGAGGTATTTGTACCCCTTGATTAGATCGCCCATCCCAATCTATAGCTATTTTATTAGCATAGGGTTGTGTTTGTTGGACAGTCTTATATTGAAGTCTACCCGACTGATTAAAGACTTGAATAGTTAATTCTATTGGATCAATTATGTTTTTGATCTCAAACAGGAATCGAGCAGAGGTTTGAACTGGGTTAGGAAGTACTCTAAGGTTTCTTAAATTATTTTCTTTAGACGAAGGCACTTCAATATATAAAGTATCCTTAGAAAGATTACCCAACAAATCCCATGCTTTAATGATTAAGCGATGTTTTCCTTCACTTAATTTAGGCAGTGCATATCGAAGCCCACCAGATTGATATTGATTTAGGTCGTATGAGAAGAAAGCATTTAAATTATAAGTGGACGAAATCGAATCATCAATGATTAATTTAAGGTCATGCCCTAACACATTACCTGCAGATTGGATGCCAGCACTGTCTTTTAACTCAACTATTAAATTAGAAGGCATCGTTACCCAATCTCCTGATTTAAAATCAGGCGAATTGATATAAGCTTTAATACTTGGACCCAAAGTGTCTACTTGGTTCTGTGTTGTTGCACCCTGAATGAAAATAGACTGAAATTGATTACTTGCATCTAAAGTGTCATTGAATGCATATAATTGTAATTTTAAAGATGCTGCTTTTGAAAAAGGCATACTCGAGGGAACAATAAAACTAATTTCAAATTGCCCATTTTGCACTGTCGCTTTTCCTTTAAACACAGCCTGATCTTGAATTTCAATTGAGACTATTTGACTAGTAGATTGATTTGCTAAAGTTTGTTTTGTAGAAGGTGCATCCCAAAGTGTCATATCAATCAATCCATTGAAATCATCCATGATTTTATTTTGATTGACCACTTTTCCTTTGATTGTATATTTCTCCCCTGCTGTCAAATAATTTGTATCCAACCAAGGCAATTGATTTATCTGCATTAATTGAATTTGGTTTTTGGGTTGTGCGATGGGCATAGCTGGATCACCCATTAAGCCAAATTTAAATGCATTGAGCCGATCCCCATTCCTACTAAAATTATATTTTTTTGCCGTTTGCAAAGCCTGCCCAATAGTTGCATATTTACCTTTATCATCAGGCACTAATAAGGCCTGCATAAATGCATCATTAATTTGTTTATTACTATAAGCAAATACAAGTCTGTTTGCAGCAACTAATGCAATGATTCCTTTTTCGTTTTGCATCAAAGCATCAAACCCAATGGGGGATAAGTTAGGCTGATCATAAGGCGCAAAATCACAAGAGGCAGTGACCATGATTGGCAACTTGCCAGGATTATTCCATTGATCCATTTCAGATTTAGCAATTACTGCCTCCTCTGAAAGCCTTAGATAGTTTCCATGACCTGTATAATTCAACAATAAAGTGCCAGATTGAATAGCTGCTTGTATTGCCTTGTTTACGTCAGGATAAGTAGGTCCAGTAAGCGTTTGAGTTGACTTAAATAAATCCAAATATAGTTTACGGTGATTCCAGTTTGTAGTTTTTAAATTCAAATTATGCACTATTTCTTCTGCATCTTGAAGATGTAGATTATAATCTGCATCATCTGCCACCCAGGTAATTTGTTGTTGCCAAGTACCCATTTTTTTATTTGTCTGATACTGTATTATTTTTTTAACCAACATCTCAGATTCAGCAACATTTCTTGCAGGAATTCTACCCACAGCCAATTGAATGGAGTCGATAGATTGTGCATTGTGAATTTGATCTCCCTCTTTTAAGATAACATAAAAATCATCCGTACTATAAGAAGTTAAAATCGCATTAGATACCTCACTAGTAAATATTGGCAGTTCTTTGTTTACTTGAATGCTAGCGTTATTAAAATTTCCTATCCCCAATAATAATAAATAAGCCGGTCTAACGCTGTTACTTTGTGTAGAGCGATCAACTAAATATTTTAC
This sequence comes from uncultured Sediminibacterium sp., assembly GCA_964492205.1. Taxonomy (GTDB): domain Bacteria; phylum Bacteroidota; class Bacteroidia; order Chitinophagales; family Chitinophagaceae; genus Sediminibacterium. The sequence goes on along the minus strand of CAZBJP010000037.1, from coordinate 9,029 downwards.
ATAGTTCCTAATAGCGATTGGGGAGGTTTGCCCACTTGCCATTTCATTAAAAATTTGTGTAGATCGAACTAAGGATACTTTGAACCCATTTTGTTTTTCATGAAAAGTTTTCAATTTTAAAGCTGATGCATAGTAATCAGGTGCAGTGATAATGATATAATCTGCAGGCTCAACTTTAAAATTGCTATCATTAGCAAATAAACCAGAAAATTGAACTGTGCTTATTTTACTATTGTCAAAAACATAAAATTGTTTATGAGCGCTATCTTTTGATTTGAAAGTCGTTATGGAATTCGAACCCTGCAAAGTAGACATAATAATAGGTTGCAAACAATTGCTTACATCCCAAACCTTTGTCTGACTAGTTGCGTTTTGTATTTCAAATTCAACTATTTGACTTGCTACATTATTTGAATAATAGTCAAACCCAAAACTACTTGCACCCCAAAATCCAATTTTTCTTTGCCCATGTAATGCAATAAAATCCACCCATCCCGTGGCTGTTGAACCAGCATTAAAGCTTACATTCAAATTTACATTAGCCAAGGTTTGCCCAGTCTTAAGGAGTTTATTGGCGTCCAATAAAAGCATTGCCGTATCAAACTTTATTTTGTAGGCTTCATCAAATAAATTGCCAGAAACTGTCCCGATGACACTTTTTAAAATAGAATACTCATTTAATTTGATATCAAAAACTGCATCAGCTTGATAAGTGGTTGCAGCTAATTGAGTTTGAATAAAAATTGGAGCACTTAATTGCCAGCCTTCCATGTTCAATGGAAAAATTAAATTAGCTTTTTTCCCTATGCTAGAACCCATTGGATCCCCTAACCAAACTTTTCCACTACTTATTACATTTATGGTATCTTTTTCTATGAGCCATCGTGAAGCATAATCCACTACTCTTTTTGAGGCATTGATTGTAGTTGTATAATTTGCAATTCGTTTTCCTTTAGTGCCAACACGTAGAAAAAAAAACAAAGAATCATTGGTGACAATTGTTTTACGAATTGGATAGTCCTCTCCACTTTTATTAACCCAACTAGTTTTCCCTTGTGCATAAAATAAAAAACGATCCTGATCATCCAAAAAATCATCCCCTCCATCCTGCATATCAATTGCCAATTCTGTTAAACTATCTGGCAATCCAATGGGTACTTTTTCCGTCAATTTATTCATATCCATTCCGAATAATTGTACCTGACTCGAATTGATTTTACCATTGAACCCCATTGTCTTTAATTGTGCACCGGTAACCTGATATACCCCCTCTCCTGGAACGGCTATTTTAACCCAGTTTCCTTTAGTGAGCATGCCCAACTGCGCCATTAAACTCAATGAAGAGAAGTATCCAATTAAAAAAAATGTTAAAACACCATATCTCATGTCCTAAAATTAGGGTTTTACTAACATAAGAATCTATTTGCAATTGAATAAATGAGTGAAAAAGCAAGTATATTCGCGTCAGATTAATAACTGAACCGATTAAACAAAACAGATGAATTTTATTAATAGCATATTATTATTTTTTGCGGTACTATTTTTTGGACCCAAATTGGTTTCTCAATTCGACAATCAGAATAGCAATAAAGTTGCCTTTGCATCAAAAGACGATCCTTATGATAGTACTATTTTAATTAGAGGGGGTACTTTCGCCATGGGTATGAACCAAGAGAACATCATGGGCGACTGGAATAATAATTTACGCAGAGTGACTGTGAGTTCTTTCCGCATTGACCAATACGAAGTAAGTAATAGACAATACCGCACTTATATCAAATGGCTTGAAAGTGTGTTTATACCTTTGGGTAAGGACTCTATCGTCAAAGCAGCTTTACCTGATACTTTAGTTTGGAGATCAGATCTCGCCTATAATGAACCAATGGTTGAAGGTTATTTTAGAAATAAAGCTTTCAACGACTATCCAGTAGTTGGAGTAAGTTGGGAACAAGCGAATGCATATTGCAGGTGGAGGACAGATAGAGCTAATGAAAAAACATTGATAAAGTATGGGTTGATTGATCCTAAAAAACCCTACATAGGCAAAATGGAGACAAACAATAGCCTTGTAGATAGCAATAAAAAAAGTACGCTTATTCCTCCAAAAGCAAGGCAAAAAAATAGAAATTTAGATGAATATGTATTAATCCCAGATTTTAGATTACCTACAGAAGCCGAATGGGAATATGCAGCCAAAGTTTCAAGTGGCAAAAATTATATTTCTAACTTTAATAATCCCAAGGCAGGTTCCAACTCAGGTACCCCCAATGCCAGTATTGTAACTTCTGATTCACCATATCCATGGAGCTCCAATGGAAATGATGGCTTAAGAAGCAATCCAACTGGGCGTATTAGCAAAAAAGAAAAAGAGAACCGTGGCTTGTTCATGGCCAACTTCAAAAACGGCAGTGGTGACTATATGGGCATGATAGGTTATGCCAATGATGGAGCAGGTTTCCCGAGTAAAATCAATACCTTTTTACAAAATCCTTTAGGCTTGTATAATTTAAGCGGCAACGTGAATGAGTGGGTTGCAGACATTTACCGCCCTATGAATAGCATTGATATGGATGATTTTAATCCATATAGAGGCAATAACGTTTTGGATGGCGACGATGCGTCTACAGCTAGTTATGAGACTGGCACCAATACCTTAATTTCTAATAAGTCAAGAGTGTATAAAGGTGGCAGTTGGAAAGATCGTCCTTATTGGTTGAATCCTGGAACAAGAAGGTATTTAGATCAAGATAAATCAACTAGTACAATTGGTTTTAGATGTGCAATTTCTGCATTCGGCATGGACACTCCAGATGCAACAGAGGACAAGCCCAGTTTATGGCAGAAAATTAAAAACATTTTTTAATGAAATTACGCATTGGCTCTGGAATAGATTTTCATCAATTGGTTGAGGGAAGAGATCTTTGGATTGGAGGAGTTAAAATCCCACATCATAAAGGAGCACTAGGCCATAGCGATGCAGATGTATTATTACACGCCATATGTGATGCACTATTAGGTGCATTAAGCTTAGGTGATATTGGTACCCATTTCCCGGATACAGACAATGCATTTAAAAATATTGATAGTAAGATTTTGCTTAAAAGAACTTATGATTTAATTACGGCTGAAGGCTATCAAATAGTTAACATTGATGCCACTCTTTGCTTAGAAGCGCCAAAAATTAAACCTCATGTTAATGCCATGCAAGAATGCATTGCGTCCATCTTGCATGTTAGCGATAAAGATATTTCCATCAAAGCAACCACTACAGAAACAATGGGGTTTACAGGTAGAGAAGAAGGTCTTGTAGCTACTGCTACTTGTTTATTGATGGCGAAAAGCTAAACCATACTCCTATGAAGCTTGGATCAATAGAGGAATTATATAAAATTTATTGTGCACACCCTACAGTCGTTACCGATACAAGAAAACTTACATCAGGTGCGCTTTACTTTGCATTAAAAGGACCCAATTTTAACGGTAATCTTTTTGCATTGGCTGCATTAGAAGCTGGAGCTAGTTATACGATTGTTGATGAAGCCATTCCTAATAGCACAGCCGTTCAGGATCGTATCATTTTAGTTGAAGATGTTTTAAGTACATTGCAAGCATTAGCAAAATATCACCGCCAACAATTCAATATTCCATTTATAGCTATCACTGGCAGTAATGGGAAAACAACTACAAAAGAATTGGTCTATTCGGTTCTAGCAAGTCATTTTAAAACTTTTACAACACAGGGTAATTTAAACAACCACATTGGCGTGCCTTTGACTATACTTAGTATTCCTTCAAATGCTGAAATGGCAATAATAGAAATGGGCGCAAATCACTTGCATGAAATAGAAAGCTATTGCAAATACACACTACCTACACATGGCTTAATCAGCAATTGTGGTAAAGCACATTTGGAAGGGTTCGGATCGGAAGAAGGAGTTAAAAAAGGTAAAGGAGAATTATTTGATTTCTTAAGAATAACTGACGGAACTGCATTTATCATGGAAGATTATGATTATTTGCAAACTATGTCACAAGGTATCCCCCATCTAATTGGTTATGGACAACACCATGGACATATCCAAGGAGAAGCAATTGATAATGATGGCATGCTCACTGTAAAAATAAAAAAAGGAATCGAGCTAGACCAGATACATACCCATTTAGTAGGCAATTATAATTTACCTAATGTACTTGCTGCAATTACGATTGGACAATACTTTAAAGTTCCTAATGTAAAAATTAAAGCAGCCATTGAAAACTATATTCCAACAAATAGCCGATCTCAATTATTGATTTGGAAAAATAATGAAGTGATTTTAGATGCTTACAATGCCAATCCTTCAAGCATGAAATTAGCAGTAGAAAATTTTGCTAAAATAAATAAAGCAAATAAAATTGTATGCATAGGTGGAATGAGAGAGCTTGGCAAGGATAGCCTAAAAGAACACCAAATGCTAATTGATCAATTGAAACAACATACTTGGGAACAAGTATTACTTGTTGGTAGCGAATTTAAACCATGCAATCATTCCTATCTATATTTTGAAACTGTTCAAGAAGCAAAAGCATGGCTCCAAGCCAAACAATACACTGCTCATACGCTACTCATAAAGGGTTCAAGAGGGATACAGATGGAACAGTTGATAGCACCTTAATTTTCAATACCTTTGCATCATGAAAAAAAGCTATTTATACAGCACATTAACTAATAAATGTCCAAGATGTAGAGAAGGCGCCTTATTCACATCTAACAATCCATACGACTTATCAAAAATCACTAAAATGAATGCGCAATGTCCTGTATGTGGACAGCCAACTGAAATTGAAGTGGGATTTTATTATGGCACTGGCTATGTAAGTTATGCTTTGACAGTTGCTTATTTTGTTACTATGTTTGTCGCTTGGAAAGTTTTAATTGGCATGACTTGGGAATTAGATGATAACAGAATGTTTTATTGGTTAGGCAGTACTATTGTATTATTGATTTTGATTCAACCTATTTTAATGCGTTTATCTCGTTCAATTTGGCTAGGTTGGTTTGTTCCTTATAATAAGAATTGGAAAAATGAGCCATTGGAATACAACGAGCGCATGGATGAGCATAGAAAAGAGATCTAAATAAATAAACCAATTATTTATTTTACATTTGCAATCCTTAAAGAGAGGTGTCCGAGTGGTTTAAGGAGCACGCTTGGAAAGCGTGTATACGGCAACGTATCGGGGGTTCGAATCCCTTCCTCTCTGCAAAGCCTGTCACGAAAGTGATGGGCTTTTTTAATGCAAAGCCGACAATCAAAATTATAATCCAAATAGCTTTTCTGCATTCCTAGTTGTGATAGCAGCAATTTCATGTAAAGGCATAGCTTTAATTTCTGCCAATTTTTTTGCAACCTCTAACATATAAGCCGGCTCATTTGTTTTACCACGATATGGAACTGGTGCTAAATAAGGCGCGTCCGTTTCTAACATTAAATGTTCCATCGGGATATCTTTTATTGCTTCTGCCACCCCAGCATTTTTATACGTTAATACCCCTCCTAATCCCAAATGAAATCCCATTCCAATAATTTGTTCAGCAGATTCTCTGCTTCCACTAAAACAGTGAAAGACACCACGTAATCCTTTTTTTGCAAAAGGTTTAACTGCTTCAATGGTTTCACCCATCGCATTTCTGGTATGGATAGCAATAGGTAAATTAGCCTCAAGGGCCCATTGCATCTGTATTTCAAAAACAAGATGCTGTTCTTTGGCAAATGTTTTATCCCAATAAAAATCTAAACCTATTTCTCCAATAGCAATAAATTTTCTTTTTGCAAGCCAGCCTTCTACCAGTTTTAATTCTTCTTTGAAATTTTCTTTCACATAACATGGATGCAAGCCAATCATTGCAATACAATGAGCTGGAAATTGCTGCTCTATATTCAACATGGCCTCCAAAGAAGCGCTGTCAATGGCAGGCATTAAAATTTTATTGATACCTGCAGCTTGGGCATTTTTAATGATTTTTTCAATATCAGCTGCAAATTCATCTGCATAAACATGTGCATGGGTATCAACAAACTGCATAATCAACTGGTTTTAAGCACAAAAAAAGCACTTTTTTATTGAAACACATACTAAAAGATACTATTTGTGCGTTTAAGAATAAAAATTACTAACCCATCCCTTTTTTGGATGTAAACTTTGTTTTTTATAGGGTACGGATTATACAGGCCGGGGTTTCTACCCTGGCCTTTTTTATTCATCTATCTTATAAGGCTTTAAATTGATATCCTAAGTTGGTAAAATGTAAAAGCACTTTCGGCAAAGCAACGCGCAATCGATCCATCGCTTTTGCACTATCATGAAAAACAATAATAGATCCTGGTGTAGCATGTTGCATGACATTTGTTGCGCATTTTTCTCCAGAAATAGTGGTATCAAAATCACCACTTAATACATCCCACATAATTATATTCTGTGGCAAATCAGGTCTTTTTCTTAATGCGTTAATTTGTGAAAATTTTATCCTCCCGTATGGTGGCCTAAACATATTGCTATCAATCGAAACACGCGCTTTTTGTAGGTCATTTAGATATACTTCCGTGGTATTTTCCCATCCATTCATATGATTTTGTGTATGATTTCCAACAGTATGATTTGCTGCAATAATTTCGGCATAGATAGTTGGATACAATTGTACATTTTTCCCGATACAAAAAAAACTAGCTTTTGCATTAAAAATTGCCAACTGCTCTAAAACAAATGGGGTAGCTTCTGGATGTGGTCCATCGTCAAAACTTAAATAAAGTAACTTCTCCTTTGTGGGAACGCGCCAAGTACAAGACTTGTAAATTAAGGGTAGCCAAAATGGAGTTTTGATCAAATACATACCCAAAGATAAATGGTTCTTTTGCCCGTTTGCAACTTATCTTTGTAAAAATAAAGTGCACATGGAAATTTCGGCTGATCAAAAGGTTAGAGTAAGGTTTGCCCCCTCTCCTACTGGTGGATTACACTTAGGTGGCGTACGTACTGTTTTATTCAATTATTTATTTGCAAAAAAATATAATGGACAATTCATTTTAAGAATCGAAGATACAGATCAATCTCGTTTTGTACCTGGTGCAGAACAATACATACTTGACACACTCACTTGGTGTGGGTTAACCCCAGATGAAAGTCCGATGCATGGCGGTGCTTATGGCCCTTATCGTCAAAGCGAAAGAAAACCCATCTACAAACAATATGCTTCACAATTGATTGAGCAAGGTAATGCCTATTACGCTTTTGATACTGCAGAAGAATTAGATGCAAAAAGAAAAGAGGTTCCTAATTTCCAATACAATCGTGCCACTAGAATGAGCATGAAAAACTCCTTGAGTTTGCCTGCTGCAGAAGTAATGAGTTTGTTGAATAATAACACACCCTATGTAGTGCGCATCAATATGCCAGAACATGAAGAAGTTATCTTTGAAGACTTGATTCGTGGCGAAGTGAAATTCGACACGAGCATGGTGGATGATAAAGTATTGTTGAAAGCAGATGGCATGCCTACTTATCACTTAGCAGTTGTAGTGGACGACTTTTTAATGAAAATTACACATGCATTTAGAGGAG
>CAZBJP010000037.1:321-1420 GCA_964492205.1 uncultured Sediminibacterium sp. | reverse complement strand
GGAGAAGAATGGCTGCCTAGTGCACCTGTACATATTTTAGTTTGGAAAAATTTATTCGGATTAGATCAAATGCCTAAATGGGCGCATCTTCCATTGATCTTAAAACCTGATGGGAATGGTAAATTAAGCAAGCGTGATGGAGATCGATTGGGTTTCCCTGTTTTTGCTATGGATTGGACCGATCCAAATACGAAAGAGACAACTATTGGATTTAAAGAAAGAGGCTTCTTACCAGAAGCATTTGTCAACCTATTGGCCATGTTGGGTTGGAACGATGGTACAGATCAGGAACTTTTCTCCATGTCCACTTTGATTGAAAAATTTAGTTTAGAGAGAGTGCATAAAGGCGGCGCGAAATTTGATTACGAAAAAGCAAAATGGTTTAACCAAGAATGGATCAAACAAGCTGATAATGCTTATTTAGCAACATTGGTTGCCCCTTATTTTCAAGCTGCCAATATAGAAATTCATGAGCCAAGTTACTTGGTTAAAGTAATAGGACTTGTGAAAGAACGTTGTCAATTATTATCCGACTTTATTCCTCAATCTGCGTTTTTCTTTACCGCTCCAACAGAGGTAGACATTGCTTCTATCCTGCCAAAATGGGATGAGAAGAAAAGCAGCTTCTTCAATGAACTAGCCAAATTATATTTAGCAGAAAATGATCATGGTCAAAAAACACGATTAGCGGAAGAATTGGAAACTCAATTTAAAGAATTAGCAGCCGTTCATGGCTTTAAACCTGGTGACTTAATGTTGCCTTTTAGGATTATGCTGGTGGGCGGAAAGTTTGGACCGGGAGTATTTGATATCGTGGCCAACATTGAAACCAAGGACGCAGCTAAACGTATTCAATTTTGTTTAGATTTGTTGTCAAAAAATTAATGTAAATTGTAATTGATGCAGACAGAAAGACCCATAAGAGTATTGGTAGCCAAAGTTGGCTTAGATGGACATGATCGAGGTGCTAAAGTAATTGCTACAGCATTGAGAGATGCTGGCATGGAAGTGATTTATACTGGACTAAGACAAAGCCCCGAGATGGTGGTACAAGCAGCTTTACAAGAAGATGTAGATGCCATTGGAATTAGTATTTTAT
>CAZBJP010000037.1:0-311 GCA_964492205.1 uncultured Sediminibacterium sp. | reverse complement strand
TATTTTATCAGGAGCGCATATGACCGTCTTTCCTAAAGTATACCAATTGATGCAAGAAAAAGGATTAAAAGATGTGCTGCTCACTGGTGGTGGTATTATCCCTGAAGAAGACAATAAACAATTACAAGATATGGGTATCGGTCATTTATTTGCACCTGGTACCAATACCACTGATATAGCAGCTTATATCAGAACCTGGGTTGCTGCAAACAAAAAGTCCTAATTTCTTTCAACCTATAAATTACTTGCTATGTCTTTTCAAACTTTGTTTACAAAAATGGAAGATCATACTTTGATCATTACCATCAATC